>JAQUSD010000019.1 GCA_028715295.1 Candidatus Nanoarchaeia archaeon | reverse complement strand
TCAATCACAACTCAAACATAAATTGAGAAATGGTTTAAGGATTTGATTATATTAACTCTTCTTTAAGTTCATTCCATGCTTTTTCCTTCAAGCATACTAGGGTTTTCATTACTAATGCACACTTTTTGAATGTATTTCAATCCTACAATAGTCTGATTTATCTACAATTCTACAATAGTAGTTTACTAAATTTATTTTATTTTGCTGAATTCAGTGTTTTTTATCTTTGAATAAATCCAACCCTGCATCCCAATATGAAATCTTGAATTAACGTTATTGTCTTGATAAACTTCCTTTAATGCTTTAAGTTTTAACAATATCCTCATTTTATTTAGAAATAATACATTAACTAAATCTTAAAAACTTAATTATTGAGAATTTATTCCTTAATTTCTACTTCAGTTCCTACTGACTGTCCGGGAAGTCCTCTTCTGAATTTAACCTTTACAACACCGCTGTTTCCATGTGGCTGTGTTATTTTACCGAAGATTTCCTTTCCAGAAGCTGTTTTCCAGACAACAGTTCTACCCTGAAGATTTGAAGCTTTAGCTCTTGATTCCACTTCAGGTACTCTTACAAGCATCTGAGTCTTGTACTGTGTCTTTATTCCTCTTCTGAATGAAACGATTCTGCCTTTCATAGTTCTATTATTTACTCCCTTATAGTTTTAAAAACTTTATCTCTGTCCTATTTTTTCCTTTATTTCTTCATGTTTGTCTTCTTTTTCTTCTGGAGCCGCCATTATACCGTCTCTTTTAAGCTCTACACCTTCTTTTTTACCATGATAATAATGGTCCCAGTCTTCACCAAAATCTTTTCTAATTTTTTTGATTATGTCCTTCATCTTGTCAACAAACTTCTTTGTTTTTTTAATTAATTCATCATATTCTTTTCCAGCAAATGTTTTCTTTTCCTTGTGCTCAATATCTTTGTAATTTTTGATTACTTCAGTTGCTATATCAACATACTCTTCAGTTATTAGTCCTTTTTTTTCAAGAAGTATTTTTCTTAGTGCTTCAGGAACCTGTTTAGGTGCTGGAGGTCCGTAACTCAGCTCCATTAAAACAGCCTGTGCTGAATTTACAACTGCCTGTTCAAAATCATAAGTTATTTTATGAACCATTACATTTTCAGCCAAATCAAGAAGTTCATTTGCAACTTCAAGATGTTTGTCAACGCTTTCCCTTGAAGGCTTGATTTCTCCTTTTCTCATCAGCATCTGTATTGGAAGATAAAATCCAGTGTCATAAATCATAATTCCGTCTCTTATTGCAGTGTATATAACAGGATTTGCATCCCTGAGGTACTGCCAGAACTCAGTCAATAAGTAAGGCTGTGGATGAAGTCTTTTGTCAATAGGAAATCCCATTTCAAGAAGCCTTTGGAATAATTTCTCTTTGAGCTGGCTTCTTGTTAATTTCTTAACATCAGTGTCATCAACAATAACAGCAACATCCAAGTCATTTACTTTTTTGTCTTTTCTTGAACCTGAACCAAAATATACAACTGATTTGATATATTTCCCGAACTTTTCAACAATAGCTGCTGTATAAGCTTTAACTGCTTCAGCATCTTTTTTTGCAAGAACATCATCAACTGATTTGTCTCCCTGCTCTTCTTTTATCTTTTCAAGCTGTTCTTTTATTTTTTTCAGCTTTTCTTTCTGCTCTTCAGTGAGCTTTCCTATTCCAGGAAGATAATCAGGAATATCATCTTTTTTGCTTTCTTTTTTAGCTGTTTTTTTCTTCTTGCTACTTTTAGGTTTAGCCATTTAAAACACTCCAATTGTTTTAACCAGTTTTGTTCAATATTTAAATGTTTTGGTTATTCACTTGATTTTTTTCAGGTTCTTATGGGTTGCTTTTTCAAGTTTTGAAGTATACCTCTCTATAATCACTCTATATTTCTTTATTTCATCTTCACTGATTTTAGCTTTTGAGCCGTGTTCAACTTCTTTGGTTATCTCTATCATTTTTTTAACCATAGCAATGTCTGATGTTTCAAGATTAAGAGTTGATTTTAAGCTTGCAAGAGTCTCAACAAGTTCTTTTGGAGATGTTGGATAAAGCCCAAGCGACATTAATGCTGCCTGTGTTGCATCCATCATTGCCCAGTATAGGTCATCAAATGCAACTCTTAAGTGTGCATCAACTCCATTCATAAGTGCCTTAGCTCTTGCAACCCTCATAAGGATAGCTTCTCTTGAAGCTCTGAATCCGCCTAGTTCAAGTATTTTCTTCAAAGGTTTATAAAATCCTGTTTCAACAATAGGCTTTCCATCCCGTAATATTGTGAGTATTACAGGGTCTGAAACTCTTATTGCATCCCAGAACTGAATCATGCCGATTGTAGTTATATGTATTTTTTCCATAGCACCTAAATCTACAAGTATTTTACCGCACCCCATTCTCCATGTGCCGATTAACTCAGGAGTAGGCTCCCACGTTGCATCATCAACTATTACAAGTATGTCAAAGTCGCTTTCTTTGGCATTTTTTTTCCTTGCAACCGAACCAAATAAAATCACTCCTTGTATAAAACCTCCAAATTCTTTTATTAGTTTTTCAGCGAACTGATAAATGATGCTTAAATCATTTTCATCTGCTGTTCCTTTTTGTTTTTCCCTTTGCTTTATTCTCTGTTCTATATGTTTCATCATTTCCCTTCTTGACGGAATTATTACTGGCATTTTTTATCCACCTCCTAGAAAAAATCACCTGCCCATCTGCCGAAAAAATAACCTTCACGGTTTTTATCAGGATGCAGAGGATCAAGAGCTATTTGGTATGACGGCCCCATTGCTGCAAGAGTGCCTGTTGGAGTTCCGTATGCTGAGTAAAAGCCAGGCATTGCTGCTGTTGCAGCTTCTCTGTAAGATATCGGTGCTATTTTCCCTCCTGCAAGAAAACCTTCTGATATAATAGGCCCTTCATAACCTTTGCTTCTTAAATAATTGGTAAATTCTTTGAATTTTTTATCCGGTGCTTCGCCTTCTTTTGTTGTTCTCCCTACTGGGAGATGTGCGTCAGTGTCGCCCCAGTTTTCAGAATAGTGAACATGAACAATATCATGCTTTAATTTTTCAGCAAACTTTTCAGGGCTTGTTATTCCTTTTAACCCATATTTTTTTCCATCAACCTCATATTCAACCATAGTGTTTGCATGCCCATAATCAAATCCAAGTCCAATATGTTTTTCTATTTTCTCCTCACTTATGCCTTTTTGCTTTAAATTTTCTTTTAAGGAATCCATCATCTGGTTCATGAATTCAGGAGTTGAACAGTAATACCTTCTGTCCATTACTTCAAGCCCTATTGTTATGCCTTCTTTAATTGCTTTTTCAGCAAAAGGAGCAAACTCATCAGCAAATTTCTTTGCAAAAGGATCTTTTTTTTCTCCATTCACTTCATAATTTGTTCTGTGCAGTACAATCTGCTGTTTTGGAGCTCCGTCGCTGTTCCATATTTTATTTTCATTTTCAGCCAAATCAGGACGCATATCTTTTAGGGATAATTTTTTTCCTTTTTCATCATGGATGGTTATATTCTCAATGAATTTCTTTGGGATGAATTCAGCATATTTCACTACAGTGTCATTGTACTGCTTCTTCTGAGTTTCTATAACATAATCCCACTGTTCAGCCCTGTCCTTTACTTTGTTTTTTATGGAGTTGAAAACTTCACTGTTTTCCTTTAAAACTTTTTCAGCTTTTTCAGCATTTATCCTTGCTGAAAATCCTTCTTGAGTGATGCAATCCCTTTCAATTTTTTCCAGAACTTTTTTTTCAGATTCGTTTAGCATCAGTTCGCCTTTACCATGAGACCTTATCAGATTAGTGTAAAGTTCTTCATTCTTTGTATTATTGCTTTCAAAGTAGTTATTTGCTTTTAGTATGCTTCCTCCATACTGGGGTTCTGAATACATTTCTGACTGGTGTAAAAGCTGTCCTATCTGAGCACCTATTTTCCTTTGGAATTCATTATTGAGTTCTTTTATGTAATCTTTTTTTACATTTTCATAAGCATCTCTCCAGTCTTTTTTCTGTGTTTTTGTAATATATTCAGCTTTTTTTATTTCATCTTCCGGAAGTTTCTGGACTATAAGCTGGTCGCTTGACTGGTCATAAGCAATAATAGTATCAGGTTCTTCAGCAGGCATCATGGTTGTTGGGTGCATCATTACATTTTTTACATCAATTTCTTTTATGTATTGAATCTGCGTGTCCATATACCTTTTAGTATCTTCTTTTGAATGGGCCCTCATCTGCTGTCTTGAATTGTCTGGAATCATAAATTCAAGCTCACCTTGGTATGAAGGAACATGGTATGTAAGTTCCATCTTATTTATTCTAGATAATTCTTTTACTGCCTGAATCCCTGTTCTTGTGATGTCAGCTGCACCCAATTCAAACTGAGGAGCCCCCCAGTTGATAGCCCTGTTTAAGGTAGATACAGCAGGTTCTCCTAGCGGGTGCGCCATACCAAGCATATACTTTTTTGGAGCTTCTTCATCAGTCATTTATCAGTCCTCCCATACTTGTCCAAACTTCTTTTCCTTCTTTTTATCTTTTTCTATTTTGTTAATATATGGTTCAGGCTCTTTATCAGTTTTTGGTTTTTCAAACTCACTAAGGTGCACATAATCATTGTTTTTATCTTCAGACTGCATATAATCATTAGCGTTTTGGCTTACCTTATAGCTTAGAAGTTCATTGCTTTCTGTACTGTCTGTTTTTTTTGACAGGTAATCAACAGCAGGAGAATATGCTTTTTTATCGCTTCCAAAACCCATGCTCATTGTAAATCCAATATCATCTTCAAGAGGGGTCCTTGCTTCTATCTCTCTTATAATAGGAACATCCAAATCATGAGTTGCAGGTATCCTTGAGGAATTCAGTATTGCTTCAATGTTCTTTGTTTCATGCATTATCCTGTTCTGCATGACTCTTACAAGCTTTTGTAGTTCTGCTTTAAGTTCCTTGTTCTGTGCTTTTTTAACTGCATTTTCAAGAAAGACTATTTTTTGCTCAATTGAACTTTCTTTTTTTAGTTCTTTTAATATTTCCTGGACTAGTTCTACATCTTTTTTTGAAAGCTCAAGTTTTTTTTCAGTCATGTTTTATACTTAAAATTATAGCTTTCTTATAGTTTTTGCAGGAAGCGTTCCTTCAGATTTCAGAGTCCTATCGTCGTAAGTCATCATACCATGTGCTTTTTTGAATTTATCATACCATGTCTGAAAATCTCCCATTACATCCTGAACAGCAATGTTTCTTTTAAGCTTGGATGTGTATGATGTGGAACTTGTTTTTGAAAACATGCCTGATATCCCTTCAAATATGCCTTTAAAGGATTCATATCCTTTTGCAATATCAGTGAACATGGACTGGAATGATTCAATTATTGAAACTTCTTTTTCATGTTTTTTTACTGATTTTTCAGCTTTTTCCTTTGCTTCTGCAATAGGATCAAGAATGCCTTTTATCCAGTCCTCTGCAGGGTCCTTTGTCCAATCTATATATTTTTCAATAAATAATTTCATAGGATATATGAATGCATTCCCTATAAATGCAGTCCCGCCCTGCTGTGTTGGTGAAGGTCCTGCTTTTGCAAGTTTTGCAAATGTGAACACAATAACAGGAACCCAGTTTCCATAAGAACATTTCTTTGTAAGTTCATTCATTGCGTTTTCTACAGCAGTTTCAGCTGTATAATCTGTTTTGTTTTCCTTTTTTGCTTTTTTGATTTTGTTTAGATTTTGCTTTAGTTTTGTGTCTTTTATTATTTTTTCAATATCTTTTGGTTTTATTCCTTTCCAGAAGTCAAGTTCAGAAGCAGCAGTCATCCAATTTCCCAGCTCAGGTATTAATGGCTCAAGCCATTCCCTTTCACTGCTTACCTCGCTGACTCCACTCATGCTGAATAATTTAACATCTCTCAGCATGGGTTTAATCCATTCTTTGTAAACATCAATTGTTTTTTCAAAACTTGCTATTCTTTCCTCAATTATCCCCTTTGACTTTTCAAGACTTGTTTTCCAGTTCTTTTTCCATTCAAGGTATTCATTTAATTTTCTCTTTGCAATTCTTTTCAGCCTTTCATTAACAGGAGATGCATCAATATCTTCAGGATTATTGCATGCATATAGCAAATCCCTTAAAACAATGTATTCGTAATTCTTCTCAAGAGCAGCTATACTTGCTGGTTTTGGAGCATCAATATAATCCACCCATATACCTTTAAGATTTAGTTCCCTTTCAGAGTCATCTTTTTGTTTATAAAATGAAATGAATTCATTTAATTTCTGAAGTTCCTGATACATTGGGATTAATGATTTTGAAATATTTGAAATATCAAGCATAAGCTGTTTTGCCATAGCCATCTGCTGTTGCTGCTTTTGCGTTGTTGCTGTCCATTCTGTGCTTCTTCTTGAAAATTTGAATGTTTCTCTTGACTTTAAATTAGCCCAGCCAAATTCACTGATAAAATCCTGAGTCCACATAAATGCCTCATCATAAGCATCATCAAAAACCCAAACTATCATAAGATTGTGCATCTGTTCTGCTTCTTCGTATATGTTGATTTCCTTAGGCGCTTCTTTGTATTCTATTGCCTGTTCTGTAAGATATGTTTCAACTTCTTTTGTAGGCAATGGTGGCACAGGGTTTATTGAAGTCATAAGAAATAAGTATTGGTTGATTAATTTAAAACTTGCTGATTTTTAGAAACTTTTATATCTTATGTATTGATTTAGAGTAATAATGGGCTTGTTTGATAATATTAAGGACATAAAGGATAAACTTATGCCTGGGAAAAAAGATTTTCCTGAATTAGAAGCTCCTGCACAAAAAGCTCCTTCAGGCATGAACTCAGGGGATATTGAACTTGAAGCACCTCCTGAACCAGACGGAATTAATGAAAGTTCTGGATTCAAGGCACTACCCAACAATCCGCCGATAGATTCTCCAGGAGGTCCTACTGAACTTCCGCCTTTACCAGATGATGAACCTGCTCCAACACAGACCCCTGGACTTGAAAGCAGGGGATTTGCTCCTGAAAAATCAGATTCAGCTTCAAAAGCAGAGTTTGAAATAATAAAGGCAAAGCTTGAAGCAGTTAATGCAAAGCTTGACAGGATTGCGGATATGGTACAGTCTATGAAGCCTCACCAGAGGTATTGAAGATGGATTTCTATAATGATTTTATTAAAAAGTTCTATATTGAGCCTATGTTTAATTATGAAGGCTATAATTTTGTTAATACACTCACATATGGAATAATTCTTTTTGCATGCGTTTATCTGATTTACAAGCTTTTCAGAAAGCTGAAAATAGAAATAAACACAGACGCAGTTCTTTCATGGACTTCACTTATATTATTTGGAGCTTCTTTAAGGGTTCTTGAAGATCAGGGAACATTCAACAGAACAGATTTTCTTGGTTTTTTAACGATATCTCCAGGGATATGGTTTGTAATCGGTGGTGTTGGGATTGGACTTGCTTTTATTTCTCATCTTCTTTACAAAAAAACAAAACTTTTCAAAAGCAAAAAACAAGCTTATTATTTTTTGTTTATAATGGGTTTGGTTATTTCTGCACCTATTCTGTTTATGATACAATTCAAAAACATACAGGGAATTCTTAGCGTATTCGGTTTGACAGCCTTTACAATGCTTTTTTATCTGATTGCTGGAAAATTTTTTAATCTTAAATTCCTTAAAAGCAAAACAAATCTTCTTTTGATTTTTGGACAGATTCTTGATGGATGTGCAACATTTGTTTCTGTTGATTATTACAACTATTCAGAACAGCATGTATTTGGAAGCGGACTGATAGGACTTACAGGCAGTGCTTTTTGGCTTATGGTTGTGAAAGCAGTTTATATCACTGTTCTTCTTTATTTCCTTGATAAATGGTTTAAGGAAAAGAATTCTCTCAATATGATTAAAATAGTGCTTTTAACCTTAGGCATGGGTCCAGGTTTAAGAGATGTTTTAAGGTTAGGAGCAATGGTTTAATTTAAGGAAATAGCTCCGTGCTTGCATGCACTTACACATGCACCACATTCTATACATTTTGAAGCATCAATAATCACTTTTTTCCCTCTTTTGATTGCATCAACAGGACATGCTTCCACGCAACCCTTGCATTTGCCTTCGCATCCACAGCTAGAGCATTTTCCGTTTTTCCAGCAGCATTTTTTGTAATCTATTTTTACTGTCATGAACCTTAACAAGGAAAAACTAATATATAATATTTATCTTAAAAAAAACAAAAGTCTTATAAATGGCTTATAACTGCACTGTATTGATATAAATGGCTGATGAAAACCAAAATCAATGTCCTTTCTGTGCAATAGCAGAAAACAAACTTCCTACTGTAAAGATTTATGAAGACAATGCAGTGATTGCTGTTCTTGACATACACCCTGCATCAAAAGGACATATTGTTGTATTCCCTAAACAGCATTTTTCATTTTTGTATGAACTGCCGAATAACATACTTTCGCAGGTTTTTATTGTTGCAAAATCCCTTTCTTCAGCAGCAATTGAAGCTTTTGGGGCAACAGGTGTGAATATTGTTTACTCAATGGGTGCTTCTGCAGGACAGAGGGTTCCCCATGTGCTTGTAAATATTATCCCAAGGTATGAAAATGACGGAATTAAGGTTGAATGGAGCAATAAAGAGGTTTCTCAGGATGAACTTGCAGATTCCTTTAAGAAAATAAGTTCAGTTATGCAGAAGAATACTATTGAAACTCTTAAAGCAATAAAAGAAGGAAAATTAAAGGTTCCTGACGAGGTTAAAAAACAGGCTGAGAAATTACTTTCACAGGTTGAGAATAAGAAGGAAACAAAAACTGTCAACAGTCTTGAAGAGCTTTAATTTTTTAAAATTGCAATCATTTATAACTTTTAAACCTGGTTTAATTATTATGGGGGGGGATAGAATATTTTTTGTGTATTCAATACCTGATATTACACTTTTGAATTCTTATTTTAATTCAGATATTAATAATGTGCCTCTTTACAGGAAAATACTGCTTAATTTTAAAGATTATCTAAAATTAAATAACAATGATTCATGCCTGAATGAAAGTCTTGAATCAATTTTTTCAAAGAGCCTCCCTTCAGGAACAGACATACTAATGCTTAAGAACAGTTTTTTAGAATATTGCTTTTTATCCTTTCTCTCAGGAAAATCACTTCCAGATGATGAAGGTAAAGAGCTTGAAGCAATGATAAAGGTTTTCTTTGCATATAACTTTACAGAGGAATTAAAAAAGAAACTTGTTTCAGAAGTTCCGCTTTCAAATGGAGACAATAAGCTCCTTGAAGTTCTTGGTGATGATGTTAAAAAAAAGGAGTTTATGCAGTTTTTAGTTTAGATAATAATAGTCTCCTTTTGACTTCTGCTCCCTGTCTTTCTGTGAATCCGGTTTGTTTGCTCTTGGACGCTTTGTTTCAGGGTCTCTTCTGAAGGTTATGCCTAAATCTTTTAGAAAAGTATCCATGCCTTTTTTCATAGCAACAGGCCCCAGAGTTTCACTTTGTTTTCCAGGAATTCCTTTGAATACAATTAACCTTGTTGTAAGATAATCCAAAAATAACAAGTCATGGTCTATTATTATTGCAGAAGCTTTTTTCCTCTGTATTATCTTTTTAATTATTGAAGTTAATCCAAGCCTCTGTTCAACATCAAGATAAGCACTCGGCTCATCCAGAAGATAAAGCTGCGCATCTATACTCAAGCATGATGCTATTGAAACCCTTTGTAATTCCCCGCCGGACAATTCATTAAGCTTCTTTTTAAGAAGCGGTTTTAAATCAAGAGGCTTGATTATTGTTTCAATATAAGTAAGATTGTAAAAATCTTTGGTGAGTGATGATAAATACTCTTCAACTGTTTCATTGCTTTCAGGACGGATGTATTGGGGTTTGTAGGATATTTTTACATTCATATTGACTTCCCCTTCATCAGGCTTTATCTCTCCTGCAAGAACTTTCATGAATGTTGATTTACCTATTGCATTAGGACCTAAAATTCCTATAATCTCATCATAAGCAATGCTTCCAGAATCAGCACTTAGTTTAAACCCAGTTTTATATTTTTTAATAAAGCTGTTCCATGCAACCATAACACCTTTTGATTCCATCTGAACGCTTGAAAGAACTTCAAATTTTATTGATTCTGTTCTTAATCTTATGTTTTCTTCTTTGAGATATCCTTCAAGATAAGTGTTGATTGCTGTTCTTGTTGGTTTTGGAAGAGCTACTACGCCGTAAGTATCCGGCTGTCCATACAAAAGATGAACATCATCAGTCATGTAGTCAAGTATGATTAAGTCATGCTCAATAACCATAACACCTTTTCCTGAATCAGCCAGCTCTCTAAACAATTGTGCAATTCTCAGTCTTTCCTTAACATCAAGATATGACGCAGGTTCGTCAAAGAACATATAATCACTGTCTTTGAGTATTGTTGATGCAATTGCTATTTTCTGAAGTTCTCCTCCTGACACTTCATCCACTTTTTTGTCAAGAATTGAGGTTATGTTTAGTTTTTCAGAAATCTGTTTTAATTTCTTGTTTTTGTCTGATTTTTCAAGAAGTTCTCTTATTTTTCCTTTGAACATTTTTGGTATTTCATCTATATACTGTGGCTTGTATGATACACTTGGTTTTCCTGAATATAATTCCTTAAAAAATGTTTCAACTTCTGTTCCGCTGAAATGTTTTATTATCTCTTCATCTGTTTTGCTGTTTTTGAAATCCCCGAGATTTGGTTTTAGGACTCCTGAAAGTATTTTGACAATTGTTGATTTACCTATTGCATTTTGTCCTATCAGTCCGACTACTTTTCCTTTCATAGGAAAAGGAATTCTGTAAACCCTGAAGCTGTTTTTTCCATACTGGTGGACTGGCTTTTCATCAAGTTCAGCAGGAAGATTCGCAATAAACAATGCATCAAAAGGACATTTCCTGACGCATATACCGCACCCCACACACATGGATTCTGAAATAATTGGCCTTTTAGTTTCTTTGTCTATTTCAAAAATCTGGTCTCCAGCCCTGACTCTAGGGCAGAACCTCTTGCATGGATAATCCCCGCACTTTTCAGGTTTGCATCTCTCCTTTTTCAGTACAACTATCCTTTTTGCAGTTGCCATATGGTTAAAACTTGATAAATAAGTGATTTTTAAAGGTTATTGTTTGAATAAACTTAGATTTGATTAACTGCTTCTAACCCGCCATGCATATTTTTATTAATTAAATCATATATAATATTTACTACATATCATGATTCCAAAAGTAATTAGATTTTTTAGATTTCTGAAAAATTACCAAAAGAACAAGAAAAAGACATTTCCTGATGTTGTTAATTATGACATTACTTCAAAATGCAATCTTAAATGCGAACACTGCTACTGGTGGAAAACAAGAGCTACAAAAGAATTAACTGACAAAGAATGGGAGAAAGTATTCAAAGAACATGTTGAAAAAGGGGCAGTAATGGGGTATCTGACAGGAGGAGAACCTACGCTTAGAATTAATGTGATAAGAACTGCTTATAATATTTTTAACTCAATAGGGATTGTATCAAATGGAACCAGAAAAATACCTGAAGAAATCCAGTGCAGAATTTTTGTAAGTATAGACGGGCCAAAGGAAATCCATAATAAAATACGCGGTGTTGATGTATTTGACAAAGTAATTGAGAACATAAAGAATGATAAAAGAGTTGTATTAACCCCAACTCTTTCAGCTACAAATTATAAATACATAGATGATATGGTTGATATAGCACGAAAAAGTGGTGTTGAGGGGATAACTTTCAGCACATATACCTGTCATGGAACTGAAGACGATCTTTACCTAAAAGGAGAACAACTTGAATGGACAGTTAATAAACTTCTGGAAGTGTGGAAGAAAAACAAGGATATTGTTTTTTTAACTCCTTTTATAATAAAATCATTTCTTAAAAAAGAGTATACCGATTATTGTTATTTCAGAGGTAAAAAGTTTATAGCTTTTGATTCAAGCATGAACCGCAAACTTCCCTGCACACTAGGTAAAGGAGTAAACTGCAATACATGTGGTTGTATTGTTCCTGTTGTTGCATATGCTCTTAGAAAAGGAGATGTCCGTACATGGTTTTTGTTTGATAAACTGTACCCTGAAAAGTATGACATTAAAAAACAAGTAGAAGTTTAATAAATCTAACCCACTTTAATGTATATTATGTTTATTGGTTTGGTTGGAAAACCTTCATCCGGAAAATCAACTTTTTACAGAGCAGCTACACTTGCTCCTGCTGAAATAAACTCACGTCCATTTACAACAATAAAACCGAATATTGGGGTTGCTTATGCAAAAGTGAAATGTCCTCATCTTGATTTTGAAAAACAGTGCAATCCGAATAATTCCTTCTGTATTGACGGAAACCGGTTTGTAGCATTTAAATTAATGGATGTTGCAGGGCTTGTTCCTGGGGCTCATGAAGGCAAAGGCATGGGAAACCAATTCCTTAATGATTTATCTCCTGCTGACGCTTTAATACATGTTGTTGATGCATCAGGAACAACTGATGAGGAAGGAAATGGAACAGCCGGATTTGACCCGTTGGTTGAAGTTGATTTTCTTGTTGATGAGGTTGAGAAGTGGTTTTTTGGGATTTTAAAGTCAAACTGGGCTAAGGTTGTGAGAAGAGCTTTTGTAGATAAAAAAGATGCTGTAAAGGAACTTGCTGTTATACTTAGCGGTGTAGGAATAAGCGAAGCTCATGTTATGAAAGCCAAATCAGTTTCAAAAATAAATGTTGAAAATCCTGTTAGTGTAAATGATGATGAACTTTTCAGGTTTTCTAAAATATTAAGAGGAATCTCAAAGCCAATTATAATAGCTGCAAACAAGATGGATTTGCCTGCTTCAAAAGAAAACATTGAAAGAATAAAGCAAACATATCCTGGTATGACTGTCATCCCCTGCTGTTCAGAAGCTGAACTTGCACTTAGGGAAGCTCATGAAAAAGGGCTTATCCATTATGTTCCTGGGGAAAATGACTTTAAGATTATTGATGAATCAAAGCTTGATGATAAACAGAAAAAGGCTCTTGAATTCATAAGGGAAAAAATACTGGGGGCATGGGGCAGCACTGGAGTTCAGGACGTCATCAATAAATCAGTTTTTGAATACCTTGACATGATTGCAGTTTTTCCTGTTGAAGATGAAACCCGTCTGACTGACAAAAAAGGGAGAGTTTTACCAGATGCAAAGCTTCTTAGAAATGGTTCTAATGCACTTGATTTGGCGTATGAAGTACATACTGATTTGGGAAAAAACTTCATAAGAGCTATAGACTGCAGAACAAAAAGAACAATTGGAAAAGACACTGCTCTTAAAAACAGAGATGTGGTAAAAATTATAGCTTAGTTATAAATACCTTTAAAAAATTTTCTCCTTAATATTTACATATGCCTTTACTTGAAGATATATTATCTTATGAAGAACTTAATTTCCCTAATTATATTAACAACAGAAGAGCTGTATTTCTAACAGGTGAAAAAGACGGAAAAGCTGTTGAAATTGATTTAAGCATAAGTGATGTTATCAAGGCAGGAGTTCTTGGAGGCATAAACATGCTATTTTTGAGTGAAACATCAGGAGGAAAAACACAGCTTATGAGGGATATCTGCAATAATTATTTTGAGGGCACTGTTGAAGACAATGGAAAATGCCTATGGATAACCTCAAGGCTTGATACTGACACCAACGAAATATTCACTGAACTTGACAGGGAAAAGCTGAAAAGAGTATCTAATGAAAAAAACATGAAAGCTCTTGTTTTTGTAGCAGATGAACTTAACAGAACCCACCCCGCAAGACAGAATGATTTTTTTGACACAGCAAATGGAGAAAAAGAAATCAGCGGATTTCCTATGAAACTGGGAGAAAACGGTTATTGTCTTTTCATGGCAGCTGTGAATCTTGACAGGATTAACGGAGATTATTCCGGAACATTCAGCATGGACAAGGCCCTTTTAAGCAGAATGCATATTGCAATTGATTTTGATTATTTTGAACCAACTGATTATGACCAAATTGAAATAAACAAAAGCAATAACCCAAGGATAAAATCAGGGGATAAAAAGGACATAAGCACTAAAATACTCACTTCATTTGAACAGATAAATGATATTGCATCAAAGCCGAATTTGTATATTGATGCGGTTCTAAACCTTCTTTCTCTTGGGCTGACAAATTGTGCATATTCAGATAAGAAAAGAAAAACAAAGTCATGGCCTATGAACTGCGGTGAATGCAATAAGGTTGATGAAAAATCAAGGCTTTGCAGTTTTGTTAAAAAACCTGAACCAAGAAGCATATCAACAGCAAGACAGCTTACTTATTCCTTGAATAAGCTTGTTGAGATAAAATACGGGGATGTTAATATGGATCCTTTTGATGTTGTTTTTGAGGCTTTTAGATTTACTGCTTACCACGGAAACATGAATATGAAAGAGCTGAATAATTCTTATGAGGGCATGGATCAGGCAATGATGGATGGTTTTATTGATACATTAAAAACAAATTTTTTAGGGATTAAAAAATATTTGATAAATGCTATTGATAGAACAATTAAAGGGGAAATTCCTAAAACTTTAAAATGGATTGAATATAAAATGGAAAATAAAAATCACTTTACGAGTTACAGCGATACGACTGCTAAAATGCTTAAAAGCCGTGGGGTTAAATATGATGTTGTTGAGCCTTTTGATGCTTTTGAAAAAGCCACGGGCATAAGGATGGACTGGTTTAGTAATCATCTTAATTCAATCAGAGGGCAACCATGTACAACCTAATCCCAAGAAAAGAAAGTAAATATA
>JAQUSD010000036.1 GCA_028715295.1 Candidatus Nanoarchaeia archaeon | reverse complement strand
AGGCTCAGGCAATACAAAGCTTCCATCAACAGATATTATTGCAGGAAAAGAAGGGAGAACCCTTGCAATTGAATGCAGAACAGTTAACAATGACAGGATTTACATAGATAATGAAAAAATACAGGGCATGATGGAATTCACAAAAAAATCAGGTTACGAAGGATGGTTTGCAATAAAATTTAACAGGAAAGGATGGTTTTTTCTTCCAACCCACAAAATGAAAAATTACCTTAATCTTGAACATCTCAACCAAAATGCAAAAGATTTTAAAGAATTGCTAAAGTGCAGTTGTAGGGATGAACAAAGTGAATTCTTCAAAAAACAAAACAGCCAGCAGACAGTATATTAATGTGGTTTCAAAATGCCTTTCTGATTTTATAAATATTGTAAGTGAATGGAAAAGAGAATTTAGTTCGTGCAAGGGAAAAGTAAAGGATTATATCCTACTTGAGGCTGTTGAGCTTAACCATATACTTGATTTATTAGTTTCAGTTGATAAAGAAGTTATTGATTCTGTTATTGATTCAATTCTTGAAGACAGGACTCTTTCAAGAGATATTTTTCTTAAGAGCTTTTTATCCCATGACAATATAATCAAAGAAGAAGATTATGCTGATTTTCTTGTTTTTGGGAGCAGTTTTGAGTCAAAGCTTGGAGAAGCATACAAACTTTTTAATGAAGTTTATTCAAAAATCTCCAAGGACTTAGACAGGCTTACAGGAACAAAAAAGGATATTTTTGCTGAAACACATGGTTATTACAGTTATGTATAAAAAAGCCTCTGGCGAGAATCGAACTCGCGACTTCTGCTTTACGAGAGCAGCACTCTACCGCTGAGTTACAGAGGCTTAAAGCTTCATTATTCTTCTGGACTTTGGCAGATAATTTTGTATTATTCCCTTTGCCCCCTTACCGCAACCTAGAAAATCATCTTTATGCTTAATAATTATATACTTATTTGTTTCAGTTTCAATATCAAGGTCAAATCCCCTTATCCATTTGTCAATGTCAGTTTTTTGTATTTCAACTATATTTCTCTTTGCATAATTTCCAAATATCTGTGAGCCCTCTATTGTAAACCTAACACCGTATTTATCCCTGAAAAGAACATAAGTGCCAAATCTTTCAATATTTAAGTTTGAGATATCTATCTTGTTTATCGACTTATTCACAATCCATACCTTCCCCTTACCGCTTTCAACAAATACAACATCAGGAACTATGTCAATTCCATAGTGAGAATTCATTTCTGAAAGAATGTCTCTTTTTTCTTTTCCCGATAGAATCTTATTCATGCTTTTTTCACCACCTTGGAAACAAAAAATGCTTCAGTATCATTATCCTGCGGGTAAATCCTTGCACACTTTTTAACTTCATCTGAATAAGATTTTCCCCTCCATTCGCTAATTCCACTCCTTGTTTTAAATCCCGTAATTTTTACTTTTTCAACTGCACTGTTTTCCCTTTTTCTTAAAAGAAAATCAATAACTTCTTCGTCTTCTTCTGGTGACAGCGTACATGTCGAATACACCATCTGCCCATTTTCTTTTAAACAGTCAAAACCCGCAAGTATAAGACTTTTCTGTATTGAAGAAGAGTCTTTTACAAGATGTTCGCTCCAGTATTTCGCAACTTTGTAATCCTTTCTGAACATGCCTTCTCCTGAACAAGGAGCATCAAGAAGAACTTTATCAAATGTTATGCCTCTTCTGTGAAAAGCCATGCCGTCATTTCTTGTAATAATAAGATTAATGGCGCCTATTCTTTGGAGGTTTGTACTCATTGCCTTTATTCTGTCAAGTCTCACATCATTTGCAACAATCAATCCTGTGTTTTCCATCATAGCTGCCATTTGTCCTGTTTTGCTTCCAGGTGCAGCACACATATCAAGAATAATTTCATTTTTTTCAGGATTAAGAACTATTGGAGGTATCATGCTTGAAGCACCCTGGACATAAAAATAACCAAGAAAATGTTCCAAGGTGTTTCCAAGCCCTTTTTCATCCACAAAATAACCGCAGTCAGTCCAGCGTATTTTTTCAAGCTTCCAGTTTTTCATTCTTTTAATAAAATCATCTGGAGATATTTTGAGGGTGTTGACTCTTATCGATTTCCTTAGAGGTTTTTCAACATAGCTAAGATATTCCTTAGATTCTTTTCCCATAAGCTCCTCTGCTCTTTTCAAAAAACTATCTTTAAACGCAGATTTCATCAATTATATAAATTACCAATGTTCTTAATTAATTTGTGGAATTTTGGAAAATGTTTAAAATACTGAACTCAATTCCTAAGGGAAGCGTAATGACTTATAAGGAACTTGCTGAAGAACTAGGAACATCACCGCGTGCTGTTGGTAAAATGCTGAGTTTGAATCCATTTCCTGTTTTGGTTCCATGCCACAGGATCATTAATTCCAACAGGGATATAGGTGGTTATTCAATGGGCAGGGAAAAGAAAGAAGAACTTCTAAGAAATGAGGGATTTGAAATTAAAAAAGGAAAAATAATGTAATGACATATTTTATAAGGTAATAATTTTTATATTGTATAATGCCCAAAAAGAAGCTGAAAACCTCAAGAAAAATCATTCTTGCATCAGTCATTGTTTCTCTTGCGCTTATAACCGGACTATATTTTGTTTACCCTTACCTCAGTTATTTTTTCCCTGCAACAAATTCTGCAGAACCAAGCGAATATACACTTGTGCTTGATTTAATTGCGGAAGGATTTACATCGCCTGTTGCACTGGAATATTCTGGTGATGGGAGGCTGTTCATTGTTGATAGAGTAGGTATAATTTATATCATAGATGCCAACGGAAACATGATGGAAACTCCTTTCTTTGATATACGTGACAAAATAGTTGAATTAAGGACAAACTTTGATGAGAGAGGACTTCTTGGATTTGCACTCCATCCTGATTTTGAAAATAATGGGAAATTTTATGTTTATTACAGCGCTCAATTAAGGGAAAGCGCGCCGGAGGGATGGGACAGCACAATCCATCTTTCAGAATTCCTTGTTTCAGAAAATCCCAACATTGCAGATGAAAATTCAGAAAGAATTCTTCTTGAAATAGACGAACCGCAATTCAATCATAATGGCGGAAGTATTCTTTTTGGTCCTGACAGATATCTTTACATAGGAATTGGAGATTGGGGAGGTGCAAATGACAATGGAGAAGGACATGGTGAAATAGGAAATGGGCAGAATATAACATCTCTGCTTGGGAAAATATTAAGAATTGATGTTAACGGAAATCCTTATGCAATTCCTCAGGATAATCCTTTTGTAGGTAGGGAAGGACGTGATGAAATATACGCTTTCGGTTTCAGAAATCCTTTTAGTTTCTCGTTTGATTCAGGAGGTTATCTTTTTGTTGCGGATGTCGGACAGAACCTCTGGGAAGTAGTTAATTTAGTGCAGAACGGGGGGAATTATGGATGGAGAGTTAGGGAAGGAACGCACTGCTTTGATTATAATAACCCGAATACATCACCTGAAACTTGCAGTGAAACGGATATATACGGCAATGCATTCATCAACCCGATTATAGAGTATAAAAATGCAAGGAATGGAGGTATAGGAACAAGCGTTATCGGAGGATATATTTATGAGGGAAGTCTTCTGACTGGAATTCAGGGACAATATATATTCGGGGACTGGAGTTCATCCTTTGCAGTACCCGACGGGAGGTTGTACATAGCGAATCCTTCGGATATGGCTTTATGGGACTTTGAGGAATTGAAGGTGTCAGGAAATACAAACCAGACTGGAAGCAGGCTTAACGAGGTTATTCTTTCAATAGGGAAAGATGCCGAAAATGAGCTTTATCTTCTTACATCATCAGCAATAGCACCTGTGGGAGCAACAGGGAAGGTTTACAAAATCACAGGAGTTCAGTAAATTTCCGTTCCTGTGAATTTCCATCCCTTGATTAACCTTTCAAGATTTTTAACATCAGCACCAACAAAATAAGTTTTAATTTTGTTTTTTACAACAAATTTTGTTGCTTTTTCATCAAAAAGTATTTTCTGGCCCG
>JAQUSD010000018.1 GCA_028715295.1 Candidatus Nanoarchaeia archaeon | reverse complement strand
CACGAGTCTGAACCTATATGTATGGTTCTTACATTTACATTTAAGTTCCTGACATTACCAAAAAGACTGGATGGGAGTGAAAATTCCATAACTGAACCATAAGCAACATTTACAGAGTTTGAATCTATCGGGGTTGAAACGCCTGAAATATCCATGTAAACATTTTTTTCTATTCTTGTTTCTCCATTTTCGTTTCTTATTCTATAATCTATATGTATATTTTTCCAAGAATTTCCTGAATTTAAACCAATATCAATAGAATACATTGTTGATTGCGGATTTGGAGTTCCATCAGCAAGATCGAACATAACATATAATTTATCTCCATCTGTTGCAACATAAACATTTGATATATCTGCTGCTATTACTCCGTTTGATAATGAAACAACTTGACATTCCATATTTGGCTTTTCGCATTTGTAATGTAGCTCTTCCCTTCCCCAAACATCATAACAAACGCAATTTGCATTTGAATCGCAGTCAGGATCAAAGCAGTCAATTAAACCATCTCCATCATCATCTATTCCATTATTGCATATTTCATTGCCTCCTCTTGAATCAATACACATTGGTGTTCCTGAACTTTCTGAACAAAATTGTCTGTCCCCACAGAAAACTTCTTTTTCCTGACTGCACCAACTGAATTGATGAAGTTCGCCAATTTTCAGAATAGGCTTTTGATATTGGACTCTGATGAGCCTGCTTTCTTCAATATTTCCAAAGTTAGAAAGCATTTCTCTAATCCATGCAACCTGGCTATTCCAGTTCTCTTCAATTTGACTTGCCCCCCTTCCAGCTCCAAAAACATCATTATTTATGATGTTCAGATATCTCATAATTTTCTGTATTTCCATTTTATTATTGGATAATTGAGAAATCAAATTCTGATTTTGTTTCAAATTGGTGGTCGCTGCGATTTGTTTTACCTGTAAAAGTTTATCTTCAACCATCTGCCTTAATTCAGCAATATCATAACCAGAGTATTCATTCTTATCATATTTCATATCTTCTTTATCATCTGACATTTGGAAATTTCCAAATATATCTATGTTTAACCATCTCCATTCACAATCATCACAACCCTGAACATTAAGATATATTTCCATATCTCTCTGTGATGAAAGTATCCCCTGCCAGGATAATACACTTTCTTTTCTTACTTCAGCACCTGTTCCAATAATGCTCTTCATAAAGGCGTTGCAGTCTCCATTTTGATTTTCTGAGATATATTGTCTTAGTGTATTGGAATACGAACTCAACAACCCCATTGCTTCCTCTTTTTCAATATTTCCGTTATAGTAAGATAATAAAGTATTGTTTAATTCTGAAACCATTGAGTTAACATCAATAGAAGTTATTGTTTTGAATTTTATTTCAAGTCCAAGTTCATAAAAATGAAGAAGACTGTAATATTCACATTCAGGCGGTTTTTCATTTGATTTTTTCCCTGTTTCACCCATTCTTTTGAAATCCTTCAGCTCAGGACATTTCTGGAAATCATATTTCTTTATTACCTGAGGCCATGCATTAAAAGTTATTTTTATTTTTTTCCCATCATAAATTATTTTCTCCCATGTAGGAACTCTTTTTTCAAGCATCATTGGGTGCTGTTCATTTCTAATCCACACCCAGTTATCCATTCTTGTAGGTTTTCCAAAAAATTCCTGAATTGTTTCTGCTGAAAGTCCGCTTTCAAATTCTCTTTTTTCAGCATCAACATTTATATCAACTTCATTGTAAAGCTTGAATGATTCTTCATCAAACATTTGTTTAACTTCATTATTAATTAGAGTTGTATAAGCTCTTAACTGTAAATAATTCAGTTCTCCTGCTTCATAATTTTTTGCATAATCCACAACTGACAGAACTTTGTTTTTCATTTCATCTTTTTGTGATGATGTAAGTGCAAATGAAGAACCAAGAACAAACATGGCTACTAATAAGAATAATGTTCTCCTGCCCATATATTTATACACAAAATTTTTGGAATATAAATGTATCTATGTGCTTTTGTCAGGAGTTCAAAACACATAATAAGCTTTATAAAGCGAAATAAATGTGTTTTCTTGTTATGAAGATTGCTGGACTTGAAGAAGCTGGAAGGGGTCCTGTTATAGGCCCAATGATAGTAGCGGGAGTTCTAATTGATGAAAACGATTCTGAAAAATTAAGGGAAATTGGGGTCAGAGACTCAAAACTACTCACAAGAAAATCACGCGAGAATCTTGCTGGAAAAATGCAGGGAATTATAAAAGCTCATAAAATACTTGAAATAAGCCCAAATGAACTTGATAATGAAAATATAAACATGGTTACTGCAAAAAGAATGGCTGAGATAATCAATGAGCTAAACCCAGATATTGCTATAATTGACTGCCCTTCAAATAACATAAATTCATTTACATCTGATGTTGAAAGATTTCTTACAGTATCTTCTAAAATAAAAGCTGAACACAAAGCAGATATAAACCACCCTGTTGTTTCAGCTGCAAGCATATTTGCTAAAGTAAACAGGGACAAGTGGGTTTCTAATTTTGAAAAGAAAAATAATGTGAGCGTGGGGAGCGGATATCCCCATGACCCCGAAACCATTAACTTTCTTAAGATGGTTCTTTCAAATAATCAGGGGATACCAAGTTATGTAAGGAAAAAATGGAGCACTGTTTCAAACATGATGAACAGCAAAAAGCAAAAGAAGCTTTTTGAATATTAGCTTTCAATAAGGTTCAAGTTCTGTTTTGCCTGAAAGACAAAGACTGCTTTCAAGTTCGCCAGATAAAACAAGTTGTCCGTCTTTCTCTTCTATTGTCTTTACAATATCGATACTTTGTTCAATTCTTGTAAGCACAAAAAAATCTACACCAAGTCTATACAGCACTTTTCTTTGGAGTATGTCTATCAAATTAGAAATATTTCCAAAACAGCATGATAACTCTTCTTCAAGTCTGACAAGATAATGAAGTTCACTTTTGGTTTTATGTCCTTTAAAATCATAAAATATCGGGTTTTCATTCTTATCCATCAGAAATTTCCTATAAAGGATATCATCAAAAATAGAATCAGAAGGATTGCAGTTGAATATTTTCTCAGGATTAAACCTGCATGTTAAAGGACTTAGTTTAAATTCAACAGTGCTGGAACTATGCCTTACCTTGGAATCATTTTCATAAACAGAATTAACAAGATTCAACACATCATCAAGCATCCCGGCGAGTCCTGAAGTAATCCTCTCGATGGTTACCTCTTCAAAACTTTCACATTTAGTTCTCTTAGCACTAACCTTGCCAGTGCAGAAAAACTCCTGGTTTCTGCTTATTAATTTTGGGGTATATGAGGTTATTATCTCAGTATTCATTGCTGTTAATAATTCTTGGATAAAACTTAAAATACTTTTGAAAATCAACAGGTTAAAAACAATTCCTATTTTTTATATACTAATGGAGTATAACAGTTTAATTGAGTTTATATCAAAAAATAAAGAGCATAAGGATATCCCATGTCTAGAAATCAAAGAGTTCCTGCAAAATACTTCCAAGAGTAACATCTATGCTGTTGACGGAGGAAATGCAGTTATAATTGATGGGGGCACATGGATTATTTCAAAAGTAAGAACTGCTGTGGTTTTATATAACAAAAACAGAGTTAATGAATCACACACAAGTTATATTGTTGCTAACACAGAAAACGCTGTTAAATCTGAGCCTGAAGAAGAAATTGCGCTTCCTAAAAAAATAGAGATTTCGGAAATACCAAATCATTTTAGAAAAATCATGGAAGTAGAGGAATGCATTAAATCAGTTGAAAAGGCGGAAAAAGACGATATTGTTCTTTGCGATTTTCTTTTTATCCCGGACAATGTGGTTATTGCATTAAAGATAAATGAACTTATAAAAAAAGCTGAAAAAAAAGGCGTGGTTGTTGTAGGAATAGGCAAAACATCACGTGCTAATATAAAGGGAAATTCATTGATTGGATTTTTAAATTCTATGAATCAAAATAAAAAAAGCCTTTGGTATTCTATTCTTGAACCTGCTTCAAATTATACTGATTTAGTAGCAAAGCTTTATCCATTATCAAAATACACATACAGGATAAATACCAATTCAAAAGACATTGAAAATACCTTGGGGATATTGTCTTATTACTCTTCAGACACTGCAATACCAGGTTATCCCTACCCGCTGATACGGGCAGACTGGCTTGCAAGAATAACAGACAATGAAAAACACCTTGAAAAAACAGAAATAGGTAAAAACAAAGATTACAGAAAACTGTCAATGGATGAGCGTTCAATGGATTTCCATGAAAGACTTGATGAACATGCACATAAGTAAGTAATCATATTATAAATTTTATGCAACATATATTACTCAATGAACCTTATTGGAAATGTGGTTGGTGGGAGTGTTGGAGAGCATATTGTAATAAGACTTAAATCAGATTCAAAAGTAGATGTAGGGGATATTATTAAAATAAATTCTGGGAATGATGATTATTTTGGTAAAATAACAAATGTAAAGATATTTTCATCAGTACCAGAACAGTTCATACATGAGATAGCGGGGCAGAAGCTTGAACACGGCTACGAAAACCATCTTTTTGACAGAGAGGACAGGTTTTTCAGGATTGCTGAAGCAAAGGTTTTAAAGATAATGCGTAAAAATGTTGGTTTTGTACCTCCACGTTCAATACCTGAATATTTTTCTCAAGTTAATGTGATAGACAGTTCTGATTTTTCATTTATGCAGAACAATGGGAGAATACCAATTGGATTTCTCAGATTAGGCACAAAAGAAATGGATACTTTCATTGTTAAATTAAAAGGTGAGGAATTAATAAGCCACCACATACTTGTAGTTGCAACTACGGGAAAAGGAAAGTCAAACTTTGCAAAGGTTTTCATAAGAGGACTTATGATGGAGCCAAATAGTTCAGCAGTTGTTTTTGACCCTCATGCAGAATATTATGGAGAAAAGAATATTAAGGGTTTAAGGGATCACCCAAAGAAAAGCAAGGTTTTATATTTTACACCAAGAACTGCTGAATTCCCTGGTTCAGAATCGCTTGTAATACACGCTGATGAATTAAATCCAAGTGATTTTATGGGGGTTGTTAATTTTTCAGACGCGCAGGTTGAAGCAATGGATGCGCTGTATAAAAGAGCTGGCAGAAAATGGCTGGCTTACCTGATTAACACAGATATGAGTGAAATCGAAAAAAGTCTTGACAGCAAAGTGATGAAAGCAACAATTGCTTCTTTAAAGAGAAAAGTATGCTATGCTATGGAGCTTGAAGATGAAAGAGAAGGATTGGTTTTTACAACAAGAGAAAGTATAAACAACATGTCTATGTTTAAAAAAGTGATAAACGCTGTAATGAACAGTAAAATAATAATAGTAGACACCAGTATAATCGGGGGTGAAAGTGAAAAGCTGATTTCAGGGGCGATAACAAGGAGAATTTATAATTTTTATAGAAAAGCTAAACAGCAAAATCCGGATTATTTCAAACAACTCCCTGAAACAATGGTTCTTTTTGAAGAAGCTCCACGTGTTCTTGGAAAAGAAGCTCTTGCAGGAGGGAGCAATGTTTTTGAAAAAATAGCGCGTGAAGGACGTAAGTTCAAAGTTGGACTGTGTGCAATAACACAAATGCCTCATCTTATACCAAAAGAAATATTATCTCAGATGAATACAAAGATTATTCTTGGTTTGCCGTCCTCTGCTGACAGAACAGCTGTTATAGAATCAGCACCGCAGAATATAAATGATGAATCAAGAGAAATACAGATGCTTGACAGGGGGGAAGCAATAATAACAAGCGCTTTTACAGACTTTCCAATGCCTGTTAAGATATTTAACTTCAGCACAATTCTTGAACAGGACAATGAACAGATGAAAGAGCAGAAAACCTTTATTGTAGGCATGGAATAAAAGAAGTTAATAAGTTTTACCATCTTTTAAAATTTGGTTATGGTTAAGTTTGCCCATGTGTCTGACACCCATCTTGGGAAGAGGAATTTTAAGTTAAAAGAGCGCGAGGATGATTTTGACAGGGCTTTTTCAGAATTTGTAGACAAATGCATTGAGGAAAAAGTAGATTTTGTAATACATTCAGGTGATTTATTTGACATACCAAAGCCCAGAATAAACATAATTGTAAACGTGATAAAGGAGCTTAAAAGACTTAAACAGAATAACATACCTGTATATATCATAGCAGGCTCACATGATATGGGTATTGACGGAACCCTAATAACTGCTCTTGAAAATGTTGAGCTTCTTGAAAACATTGGTGCAAACAGGCATTATGAACACAAAGACGACAAAATAATACTCCATGGAAGGATACACAAAGATTTCTTTATTGCAGGAGTCCCTGGAAGAAGGGCGAATATTGAGGAAATTTTTTCAAGAATAACACCTGAAAAAACAAATGCTAAATGGAAAATATTCATGTTCCATCATTCAATAACAGATGTAAGTCCGTCTTTTGGAGAAATACCAACAAGCCTGCTCCCAAAAGGATTTGACTATTATGCTGGTGGACATTGGCATTTTAAAAGTGAAATGGAGTATAATAAAAAGCCACTCATTTACCCGGGCCCAACAGAATACTGTGACTCAAGTGAAATGGAAAGAGAAGGCGAAAGGGGATTTTACATAATAGAAGAAAAAAACAGCGTTCTTGTACCTCGTTTTGTAAAATTGAATACAAGAAATGTTGTGTTTGTACATATTGACTGCGGAGGGCTTTCACCTCAAGAAATTGTTGAAAAATGCACTAAAGAAATAAAAGATGATAATAAAAATTCAATATTAATAGTTAAATTAAGCGGACGTTTGAGGGAAGGAAAAAGAGTTGACATTGACAGAAATGAAATTTATGATTTTGCTTCTGAAAAAAATTATCTATATGCCAAAATAAACATGTCTGACTTGATGGATCCATTTGACAAAACTGGAGTTGATATAACTGGGAAGAACATTGAAGAAATTGAACATGAGTTTCTAAAGCAAAAAGGTTACAGTGATTCTCTCATAATTTTTGCAAAAGAACTTGTTTCTGTTCTTGGTAGGGATGGTGAAACTGCTGAAGCAGAATTGAATACCCAGGAAATAATAAAAAAGCTTGAGGAGGATTATATTGAAACTGAAGAAAATAAGGCTTGAAAACATACGTTCGCATGAAGTTACTGAAATAGACTTTAATAACGGAGTGACTGTATTCACTGGAAGAACTGGTGCTGGAAAAAGCACTGTTCTTATGGCTGTTGAATACGGACTCTTCGGAGGAAGTTGTTCTATGTCAAACAACATGCTTCTTAAAAGAGCTGCTTCAGAAGGAGCAATAATACTTGATTTTGAACACATGGGTGAAGAATACAGTATACTTAGGGGTTTGAAAAGAACAAAGTCAGGGGTTAATACAGATGTTGATAGAATTTCAATATCAAAAAATCAGGAAAAACTACCAATACTAAACAGGGTAAGCGACTTGAACGAAAAAATATGCGAGATAATTGGTTATTCGAGCAGTTCAAGAGCAAAAGAACTTTTTGAAGTAACTTCTTATACAAGACAGGATGAGATAAGAAAACTCATAGATATGAAGCCTGAAACAAGGCAGGAATATGTTGACAACATATTACAGCTTTCAAAATACAAAAAAACATGGGAAAATCTTAAACCAATAATAAGAAAGTTTGAGTCTGAAACAGAAAGACTTAACGGAATTATTGAATCTTCGGAAAGTTTTGGTGAAGAGCTTGAAAAAATTAAGAGCGATTACGAGGATATCAAAAAAAATTATAATGAAAGTTTGGAGAAGCACAGCACAGTTCTTCAGCTTTCAAATGAACACGCGCTTAAAGTAAAAGCAAGGCTCTCTGCAATTGCTGAACTTGAAAAATCAAACAACACCTATAATGAATTAACAGGTATTCTAAGAATGAGTCTTAAAAACTGTACTGATTTTTCAAATGAAACCGTTTTTATAAAAAGCGAGATTGAAGATTTGAAAAAAATATTGAAATCTGTACCTGAAAACACCGAAGACAAGTATGAAACAAGGGGTAAACTTAACCTAACAATAGAAAACATGAAAACTGAAACTGCAAGAGTTAATGAAGAGCTTTCAAAACTTAGAAAAAACATAGGGCTCGCAGTATGTCCTTTATGCAGGCAGAACATACCTGAAAGCCATTTTGCGAATCTTGAAAAAGAATACATCAAAAGATTAACTGAAATAATGGATAAGAGAAAAGAACTTAGGGAAAAACTTGAAACTATTGAAAATGAAATAAAAAGAATAGAATCATCAAAGGAAATTTCAGAAAAATTAAGAAGACGGGAAATGCAGAAACAGGAAAAAGAAGAGTTGATTAATGAATTAAATGATAAAATAAAAACAACAAAAACACAGCTCACCCAGCTTGAATGTGAAGTCAGAAAATACAGGGACGTAAGGGAAGAAGTAGAGAATCTAAGGATTGAAGAAAGAGACATACTTGAAGAAAAAGCTTCTCTTGCAAGAGAAATTGAATTCATGAAAAAAAGACTGGATGAAATAAACAATGACATAAAAACAAGGGAAGAAAGAATAACCCAGCTTGAAAAAACAAAACAAAGGCTTGAAAAATTTGAATCTTTAGTTGATATGCTCACAAAATTAAGAGAGGATATCAGAAACATAAGGGAAGTTGTCAGGGCAAAATTCCTTCAGGATTTCAGGCATCACTTCCAGAATAAATTTGAAGATATAAGGCGTTCCGAAACAGAGTATTATGTTGATATCAAAACAAATTATGAGCCTTTTGCATTTACAAAAAAAGGAGAAGAGGTTCCTATCGAAGCAATGAGTGGTGGAGAAAAAACAAGCGTTGCTCTTGCATACAGGCTTGCACTAAGTGATATTGCTGCACAGATGGAGGGTGTTAATCCTTCTGAAATGCTTATACTGGACGAGCCTACTGTCGGTTTTGATAAAGAAGACATAAAAATTCTTCCGGACATGCTGAGAAATATAAGAAGCATACCACAGATAATTATTGTAAGCCATGAAGACGAGCTGAAAAATGCAGCTGACTTCAATTATTCTGTTGAGAAAAGCAGTGGGGTTTCAAAGATATCTCTTGAAGCATAAGAATAAATAATCTCGTTTTCAAGAATTATTACAAATATGGCATATACAACTACTACTGAGGGAACAAAAGGAGACATAAAACTAGCTCCAGAAGATTTTATTGTTGAAGAAGTAAGAGATAATGGTGTAAGTTCAGTTAATTATTCCTTTAATGAAAAAATAAGAGATATTTTTTCAAAAGTTACTGAAAAAAACATTAAAAAATATATTGAATGTGATTTAGTAAAGAAAAACTGGGAAACTCCAAAATCAATAAAATTCATTGCGAAAAAACTTGGTATTTCTGAAAAAAGAATAAGATATGCTGGACTAAAGGATAAAAAAGCAATAACATCACAGAGAATATCAATAGAAAGAAAAATGATTAGGGATGTCAAGAAAGTCAGGATAAAGGATTTGATTCTTAAAAATTTTAAATATACTGATGAAAGACTTTCAATTGGAGGATTAAAGGATAACCGGTTTATCATAACTGTGAGGAACTGCAGTCAAAAAAACAAAAACCTGAAAAAAACTGTTTCTGAAACAGCCAAGCAGATAGAAGAACATGGGATTTACAATTATTTCGGAGAACAGAGATTTTCAAGAGCAAACATTGAAATAGCAGAATCAATTATTAAAGGGGATTACGAAAAAGCTGTTAAAATTCTTCTTACATTAAAAGGTGAAAGAGAAAGTCCTGACTTAATTGAAGCCAGAAACAGAATTGATGAAAATTGGGGTGAATGGAAAAGCGCTTTTAAAGAACTTCCTAAGAGGATGTGGATTGAAAGTGCTGTGCTTAACCACCTTGTAAAATACCCAAATGACTTCATAGGTGCTTTTAGAAAAATCAGAAAAAGCACCAGGAAAATAATAATCAATGCGTACCAGAGTTATTTATTCAACATGATGATTGATGAATTCAAGGATGAATTTGAATCTCTTCCATTAATAGGTTATGATTCTGAAGTAAAAGAAAAAAGGGTGGATGAATTTCTAAAAAGTAAAGATATAAGCAGAGAAATGTTCAGGATAAAATCAATGCCTGAGATGAACTGCAGAGGAACAGAAAGAAAAGTAAAAATTTATCCTGAAAACATTGAACTTAAAAAAGTTAAGGGGAATAATTATACAGTTGCATTCTCCCTTTCTAAAGGTTGCTATGCAACAGTTGTAATGAGGGAATTTATTAAATGAATCTTGACAAAAAGCTGGTTCTTATTTTAGGAATTTACATATTCACTGCTGTGATTTTATATGATTATTTCTCAATAAACTGGGATGAAGCGGTTTATATCCTAAATGCAAAACACTTTGCTGGTGAAAACATTTATTTTGAACTTTTCCGCCCTCCTGTTCTTCCACTCATCTTATCTCCGCTTGCATTTTTTACAAAAAGTTATCTAATACTAAAACTAATCCCCATAATGCTAAACGGGGGGCTTGTTGTTCTTGTTTACAAGCTTTCAAAACAGTACATTGATGAAAAAACAGCCCTATTCTCTTCGCTTTTTCTAGCAACAAACACACTTTTCCAGCAGTATAGTGTAAAGCTTTTCACAGGGCTTCCAATGTGCTTCTTTGCTTTTTTAGCCATTTATTTTTTTATGAAGAAGAAAACAGTTCTTTCTGCATTTTTCATGGCAGTTACTTTTCTTACAAGATATCCTGGAGGTTTAATTTTCCTGATTTTACTTTATTATTTATTCAAAAAAGAATTCAAAAAGTTCGCATTGAGCATCTTAATAATTACTGCTGTAATAACGCCCTGGGTAATTTACAATTATTACCAAAGCCCTGAAAATGAAGCTTTTTACTTTGTAAAATACGGAATACTCTATCCAAGCGAGGCCCCTGCTGAAAGCCCTCTTTATTTTTTTGAGCATGGTTTTGATATTTATTCAGCATCTATTTTCCTTGCACCATTCCTTATTTATTCAGTGGCAAAACTAAAACAAAACAAGTTCATTGCTGTGTGTGTTGTGTTGCTGTTTGCAATTTTTTCATTTTTCCAGTTTTCATTATCAGGACACAAGGAAATCAGATATCTTTTGATTACAGTTCCGTTTTTTACAATAACTGCTGTTAACGGCTTTTTTAAATCTCCTTTAAAGGAAAAAAAATGGATATTAATATTAATTCTTGTTCTTCATGCTGGATTAAGCAGTTTTATCACATACATGGCTAAAGTAGAACCCGGTGGGGTAATCAATATTGAAGAAAGTTCAGAATATATGAAAACACTGCCGGGAGCATGGATTACAGAAACAATTTACAGCGGAAGAACAGCATCTGTGCTTTGGCCTCTTACAGCATATTTCTCAGAGAAACAGGTGTCTGAGTTGCCTGCAGAATCATCTGATTTTAATGAGGAATGGCTTATAAAAAATCAAATAAGATACATATATTCAGTCAGCAACAGTGGTTGGCCTGAATATGCCCTCAACAAAAGTTTTTTTAATGAAAAGCCATACCTTGTTTTAATAAAAACCTTTGAATCCTGCAACGAAGTCAACATTTATGAATATAAAGGTTGATTATATAAAACAGCAAAAATGAAAGCAATTGTATTGTTAAATCTCGCAATTTACTATTTTATCCTGTATAACACAGTTTTCTGGCTTCTTTTAACTCTTAAAAAAAGAAATCTTTTCAAAATAAAAAAAGAAATTAAGGAGTACAAAACAGTTGAGATAATAATACCTGCGTATAATGAAGAAAACCACATACGCAGATGCATTGAATCTGCAATTAATATTGATTACCCAAAAGAAAAGCTAAAAATAACTGTAATAAATGACGGCTCAACAGACAGAACATTGGAAGTGTGTAAGGAATATGCTGAAAAAGGTTTAATAAACCTTGTTGACAAAAAAAATACTGGGAAAGCCAATTCCATGAATATTGCGATAGGGAAATCAAAAGCAGAACTCATTGCATGCATGGATGCTGATTCTTTTTTTGACAAGAACACTGTTAAGGAAATGGTTGGTTATTTTGAAGATGATTCTGTTGGTGCTGTTACCCCCAGTATGAAAACCACTGAATCAAAAACAGTTCTTCAAAAAGTGCAGTGGGTTGAATACATGTTCTCAAATTATCTAAGGGCTTTAATGGGTTATCTCAACTGTTTATATGTAACTCCTGGACCTGGAAGCATGTACAGAAAAGAAGCTATTATTGATGGATTTGATGAATCAAACCTTACTGAAGATACTGACATTGCTTTAAGGATACACAAGAAAGGGTATAAAATAGCAAACACACTTCATGCAGTTACCTATACTGAAACACCTGACAAATTAAGTGAATTATTCAAACAAAGAAAAAGATGGTATGTTGGATATTTTGACAACATACAGAAGCACAAGGATATTCTTCTTAAAAAAGAATTTGGTGAATTAGGCATGTGGTTTCTTCCAACTAATTTTATATGGCTTCCAGTAATATTACTCTTTACCGGACTTGCATCCTATGAATATATTTCAAATGCCTATAGGTATACAAAAAATGCTTTTCTTATTGACTTTAATATAATGCCTCATCTATCAAAATGGATTGCTGAATTGTTTACTCTTGAAAATATCTTTAACCCGCTAAGATACAATATTTTCACTCTCTTTAATACACTTCTTCTTGTTTTTGCAATAACATCCATATTGCTCGGTGTAAAATTTTCAGGAGAGAGGATAAGAGACAAATCAAAAATACCCAATTATATTTTTTATGTGATGATTTATGGTTATATTATGTCAACATTCTGGTTTTACAGCATAGTGTATAAAATTACAAAATGGAATAGGGAGGAGCTTAGAGGATGGGAAGCATAGACTGGAACACGCACATTACTGCACTAATAATATCAACGCTTCTCTTTATTGTCGGGATTATGACTGGGGCCCTACTAAACAGAGAAAAAATAAGTTACTTGGAAGAAACAATAACAAGCCTTTCCAACACAATACAGGATGTTGAGTTGCAGATTTTATTTCTTGATATTGCAGGAGATAAAATATCCTGCGAGTATCTTATTGGAGAAGCCAATAAGCTTGGTGATGAAGCAGGAAGACTTGGTGAGAAAGTAGAACTTTATGAACAGAATGTAAAATTAGAAGACACTTCGTATAAACAGTTGAAATCCACATACATGAGTATACTGATAAGAGATTGGATTACTCTTGAAAAAATAAAATCAAGCTGTGCAGGAAATTATACAACTGTTCTTTTCTTTTATGAGCAGAACAGTGTTGCATGTGAAAATCAGGGTGCTGTTCTTTCATATTATAAAGAACTTTTGGGCAATAACATAATGGTTTTTGCTCTGGATTATTCATTAAACCATACAACAATAAACGGCTTTGTAAAAGCGTTCAACATCAATAGGTTCCCTTCAATTGTTGTAAATATGGAGACTTATGAAGGTTTTAAGTCTTCAGCAGAATTCAAAGAAATTATCTGTTCTCAGGGAAATTATACAATATGTAATTAAAGAAATTACTTGCTTACTCTAATACATACCCCTGCCATTGTGTTATTTTCTATGCAGTCACATCTGCAGAATGACTGTGTTAAATCCTCATGACTGCTACCACAATTGCTGTAATAGCATGTGCATGTTTTATTAAACGGCTCTTCCAGCTGCGAAAGTTCATAAGCAAGATTGCTACATGCTAAATTGTTTCTTTCAATAATTCTCTGGGAAATATAACCTGTAATAACATTCACACTAAAAAAGCCTATTACAAAAAGAGAGGCTATTACAAGCAGCATTAGTTTTAGTTCCTTCATTATTATAATAAAAAAAAGAAAAAAAAGATTTATTAATCTTTTTTTTTCAATTTTTAGTTTTTATGTTCTCACAGTTACATCTGAAACAGATGCAGCTGATTCTGTGTTAAGCCAGACACTTGCTCCACTGAAGCCTTCAATTGTTCCTGGTGTCAATATTTCTGAAGCCAATGCTCTAGCAGCCCATCTTGTGTCCATCTGGTTCCATCCCCAAACTGCAAGTACAGTTTGGCTGTTGACTGCATTGTCTGCAATCGCAATGGATGCCCATCCTGCTGCGTCTGCTGCGTCTGCTGCAGTAAGCATGTCGTCTGCTGTTGGTATTACACCAGCATCTGCTGCTTCTTTTGTCACCAAGTTAACTACTGGTCCGCCTACAAGGATAAGAGGTTTGTCCCATCCTGCAGAAGGTGCTTCTGAGTCAAGTACTCCTACTCCAACACCGAATGCATTGACAGTATCTCCGCCGCCAGTGACATCTTGTACCCAGAATGTTGTTCCGGATATTTCGCCTTCTCCGCCTTCAGCTACAGTAACTTCGTTGCTCCAGACATTTTCTCCAAATCCAAACCCAAGGAAGTATCTTGGAACACCAATAGAGATGTTACCAGGCATACCATCTGTTGTAACATTTCCATCTGTTGAAACATCTGAGTATTTCACAATGCTTCCCCATGTTGTTGTAAAGTCCGAGGCAGCGCCTTTGTTTGCTGCTTTTGTTGTTCCAGCAGATTTTAAAGTCAGCAAAGTTGCTCCATTGTCTGTCTTGTTTCTTGCAGCTTCAACAACAATTGTGTTTCCGTCTGGTTCAGTAAGTGTAAATGTTGTGCATTTGTCCAAGTTACTGCTCAAACCAGTTGTTGTGCATCCTGTTGTCCAGTCAAGAGATGCTCCATAAAGTGCTGGTAGTTGGATACCTGCAAGGTTATCTGAACCACTCCAGACTCCATTTGTTCCCATTACAAGCTGAACAGCACTTCCATCAATGTCTGCATTTAACTTTGTAAGGTAGAACAGCATAGCACTGCCCATTCCAACCCCATGTGTATTAAATGGACCTACATTTGACACATTCATTCCACCAGCAAGCAAAACAGATTGCCCTACTCCTAAAACAGAGTAAGAAGGTGCTGCTGACGTTGCTTTGTACCATACTGTCAAATTATGGTTTGTACCAGCAACAGCTCCACCACCCTGAGTTACATTAAGCAACAAGCTTGCTCCAGCATTGTCAACAAATTTTAAGTAATGTGCTGTTGACACACCACCAACCATTGCTGGTGTTGTTATCGCTGTTGTTATGGTGCAGTCAAAGTTTGAAGTACAGTTGTACCAAGTTCCTGCTCCAGGTATATTTGGTACAGTTACATTATTGTTTCCACTTGTATCGTTTAATGCATAGAATGTTTCAGTTGTTTCTGCATATTCATGCATTGTAATGTTCTTGACAGCTACTGCCTTTGTCTGGTTCAGATACTTAAACCGTGCTCCGCCTGGAACTGTTATGTAGTCATCTACTGCAGATAATGTCTGTTTTGCTTTACTTGTAAGTACAAGCACTCCAGCACCAATATCCACATCGTAGGTTATTCCACTTATTGTTCTTACTCCAAGTGTAGCAGATTTGTCCTTATCAGTTATTGTTTCCTTATTTGTAATAAGGTTCAGTTCTGAAACAACATACTTCCCTGAGACATCATACTTAACAATAGTATTGACATCAACAGTTAAGTCATTCAAAGTTACATTTACACCACTCGTCCACTGGAAAGAA
>JAQUSD010000017.1 GCA_028715295.1 Candidatus Nanoarchaeia archaeon | reverse complement strand
TATTATGAACCATCAGTAGCAAAAGAAGGAACAATAAGACACTTATTTGGGACATCAGCAATGGAGAATGTCATACATAGTGCTGATGATGAGGAGACATACAAAAAAGAAAAATCACTTTTCTTTAAAGAAGAACAATTTTAGGATGATATACTGCATTTTTCTTAATAAGGATTTTAATTTATTAACTTCACTCTTTTTTATCTTTAATATAAATCTTTTTTTAGTCGAACCTTTAATTTTATTCAAAAATTCTTTTCTTTTTTCTTATTTTTAGTTTACTTTTTAAGTTTCATGATTTTATTTTAATCCTATAAAACCTGACGTTAACTTAACATCACACCTTAAAAGGTAGTTAACTTGTCAGGTTATTCATTTATTTTTTGCAGAACTTTTTTGTATAACGGATTAAAACAACTTTTTGCAAGTGATACAACATCTTTTATTTCTGCAATATTCGGTTTATAACCATAATAGTTTATATTGTGTCTTAGTTTTCTTAGATTATCAATAAGATATATCGGACGTTCAGTTATTACTTCTAATTTAAGCAATTCATTAATTGGTGCGATATGGTCTTCTGATTTAATCCCTTTAGCAACTAATAGAGCATCACCTAGCATTCTGAAGCATTCGTATATATTTCTGACTATTGTTGTTCCTGATTCTTCAGTTATACTTAATTTTAATGTAAACACCATATCACTCTTTGAAGCGGATACAATACTTAGTGCATCTTTTTTATCAGGTACTTTATATCTTATTGTCAAATTTTCACCTCGAGAAAGCCCTCTAATATTATGCCGTTTGCTATATTTGAAAAAAGATTTATATCAACTTTATTTCTTGAGAAAGTATGTAAGTTTACTTTTACATTTTCTCTATGCCCTAATTGAGGTATAATCCCAATTTCTGTTATTCTAAGCCCTTCATTATCAATAATTTCCACAGCTATATCTATATCACTTGTTTCTATATCATCACCTTTTCTATAACTTCCAAAAAGGATAATCGCTCGTGGATTTTTTATTAATTCATGTATCTTCTCTATTATCCCTGATTCATATATCACCATCAAGTTATAGCTTACTTTTTTTGAATAATTGTATATATGATTTTTGTTGCAGGTTATCCTTAGAGTTCTTCCTATTTGGTTTACTTTTAGGAATTTTTCATTGACTAATTTTTTGATTACCCTGCCGGCTGTTGTTTTTGATATCTTCAGCTTATTTGATAAACTACTCAGGTTCATTTCTGAATCTGGAAACGCAAAAAACCAGTGTAGCGCCTTTTGGTAAGCCTCATTATACTCAGTTTTTACGTTTTTAAGTTTAATACTCATAATCACCAGTAACATTTGATACTATATAAACTTTTTGGAAACCATATGGTTTTATTTGATACTATACACTGAGGAGATTATCCAAATTGTTTACTTTAGTTCATAGTCGTGAATTGATTTCATTTTTTAATCTTTTAATACTTTCTTCTGCCAATCATTGCTGTATAGAAACCGTAATATTTATATAACACTTGTGATTATTTTATTACATATGTTATCAAATTATAACAAATGGGCTGTTTTAACCGCTTTCTTTAATGAACCTCTGAAAGAATTTGGTTTAAGAGAATTATCAAGAAAAGTTAAACTGGCCCCAAAATCAGTTAAGAATTACTTAAAAGAATTTATTAAACAAGAAATTATAATTGAAAAAAGCAAGGACAAAACGCCTTTGTACAATGCAAATAGGGATAATAAGGAATTTATATTTTACAAGAAAATTAATAACCAATCAATTCTGCGTAGTGCTGGATTAATAGATTACATTTACGACGCCTGCCTGCCTGATGTTATGATATTATTCGGTTCATTCAGTAAAGGAGAAGATATTAAGACAAGTGATGTAGATATATATCTCCAATGCAATGACAAACGCATTAACTTAGAAAAGTATGAGAAACTGATTGAAAGAAAAATAAACTTATTCTTTTCGTCAAGTTTTAATAAATTAAGCAATGAATTAAAAAATAATATATTAAACGGCGTGATAATGAAAGGTTATTTGAAGGTGTTTTAAAATTGGAAGATGAAATAATAAAAGTAACCCCCGACAAGGAAAAAGCAAAGAATTTGTATAAAATGATTAAAATAATTCTTAACAGGGTTAAAAATACGGACAGGGATTCATTCACTTCATTGATAGTTTCTGATTATTACGAAGTTCTGAAAGAATTAATAACCGCTATTTTAATATGTAAAGGCATTAAAACATTAAGCCATAAATTATTAATCGAGCAAATCAAGAGTGAATTAACTGAAGAAGAATACTATATGGTGGACGAAATAAGGGTTATTAGAAATAAAATAAATTATGACGGTTTCTTCGTAGAAATTGATTATTTAAACAGAAAAGAAAACAAAATTAAGACAGTAATTGCAAAACTGTCAAAAATACTTGAAAACGTGATATAAAGGTACGTCCAAAGTAGGAAACATATAGAAGGAAAACATTAAGTTTTTCAATTTCGAAGCAAAAGTTTATAGGGGTACTGTTAATGATACTATTTTTGCAGGCAAGGAATACAAACAAGCTGCACAGATGTTAGGACTTGAATCTAACTTCGGAAAGAAAGAATAAATTTTCTTTCTTTTTTCTCTTATTTATTTTTCTAATTAAACACATAATGGATGCACAAGTTCAGGATGCATAATGGATAATAAACCAGAAGGAACAAAGATAGGAACCCAAGTATGCTGTGGAGGAACTGCTTATACTGGAGAATGCTGTACTAATGCAAACTGTGTTGCTATATATATGGGGCGGGATCTACTTGCGCTGGTAATAAATTATGTGCTGGTGGTGGATTTTAGATTTCTTATTTACAAAACCTCTCCAAGAATCTCTTTTAAGTTCTTAATATATTCTTCTACACCTTTTATTACAAGGGGGTTCTTATCAAGTTCTTTTATAAGAGAATTTTACATTAGAATTATTTCCTCATATTTTTATAATGTTGATTTTTTTAGTGCTTCGCACCACTTAATTTATAAGCTTTGTTATTTTCAAAATATAAAATCCACTTAAAAACAAAAAAGGTATAAATAGATGAGTTTAGAGGATATAATTGGATTAAAAATGACTGACGAAAAACTTGATGAATTCGGATTAGAGAGAATAGATAGGGTAGCACGTTATCTACCTGAGCAAAGTAGATACATGAGGAGAGGTATAACTTATGCTCATAGAGGTTTTGAAGAAATTGCAGAATTATTAATGAATGGAAAAGACATAACAATAGTTTCAGGTTTAAATCCTTCAGGCCCATTGCATTTTGGACATTTAGTTATATTCAATGAACTTCTTTTTTTTCAAAAATTAGGGGCAGAAATCTTTATACCAATAACAAATGATGAGACTTACGTTGTTGGAAAAAGCGACACTTTATCAAAAGCAAGGAAAAATGCCTATGAGCAGGTAATCCCGAGCATAATTGCTCTTGGATTTGACCCAAAAAAAACCCACATTTATGTTGATTCAGATTACAAGGACTTATACAACTTTGCAATGTACATTTCAAAGAAGATAAACTATAGCACTTCAAGAGCAGTTTTTGGTTTTAAAGATGAAGACAATATGGGAACTATGTTTTACAGAGCATGCGTTCAAACAGCACAGATATTAATGCCTCAACTTCCAGAATTTGGAGGCCCAAAACACACATTAATCCCCGTTGGTATTGATCAGGATCCTTATATTTTATTATCAAGAGATTTCGCCAAAAAATTCAAGATGAAACCTCCAGCCGGACTTTACATGCAGTTTATGAAAGGATTAAATGGTGGAAGTAAAATGTCAAAATCAATACCTGGATCAGCCATTTATGTTACAGATTCTGAAAAAGAGATTAGAAATAAAATAATGAATGCATTCACGGGGGGAGGAGACACATTAAAGGAACACAAGGAAAAAGGAGGAAATCCAGAAGTATGCCCTATTTATCAAATGTATGAATACCATTTTGTAGAAGATGACAACGAATTGGATGAAATATGCAAAACATGCAGAAAAGGAACAAGATCATGCGGAGACTGCAAGAAAGAATTGGTTAATAAAGTAATACCCTTCCTTAAAGAACATCAGGAAAAAAGAAAGAAAGTAACCCCAAAAATGATAGGAAAGTATCTATTGGACAAAGAATTAAATTCATTTTTGAAATATTAAAATTTTTCAATAATATTTTTAAATAAATTTTTTAAAACCATATCTTTTAGTTTTTCAGGGCTTATATCACCATTATAAAATTTATCATACAACTCCAACTCAACAAGTTTGTTTTCAAGTTTTTGTTTAGCAAGTTCACATATCAAACATATATCTAAAATTGGATTTGGAAGCCTAGGTTTTTTAGGAACAGAAGATTGTTGTATTAATTCTTTTATTTTATCTTTCTTGGTGTTCAAAGTTATTCTGTTGTCATTCAGCCCTTTGCTCCCTGCTTTGTAAGCAGTAACCCCATATTTATCAATTTCAGGATTCTTAATAAAGAAACTAAGGGACATAGCCAAGGGGTATGTTTGAGTTAAATAAAGTGGCATAACTATTTTTTTGCCTGTTTTTTCCGAAAATAATCTGGCAATTGAATCATAAACTTCTTCTCTTGGAGGGCCAACCTTAATATCCAAATCAAGATAGAATAATGTTGTTATCTCATCTATTGAATATTGGAAACCTTTTTCTTTTTCAATGTTAAGTTTTCTTTCAGGCACAGTTCTTTCAAGTAAGTTTCTTAGTTCTTTGTCACTGTTGCAAAAATTATAGATGGAGTCATAAATTTTTTTGAAATCTAATTTTTCAATATATTCACTCATAAGAACAGCATTTAATTTGCTGTTATATATCTTATTAAATTTCTTTATAAATTCAACCCTTTGTTTTCCCTGCATCATTATTTTTTTGTGTTCTGAAGCAGGAGCATTTCTGCATGTAGCAGTGTCTGCAATGAGGATCATTGGATTAACAGACACCCCCTCAGATTCCAAAACATCTGTTAAACCGGCAATAAATAAATAATATTTTATGGAATCAATAGTCATCCCAAAATCATCGTAAGTTTCCCCATACAATATATTCACTTTTTTACGTTTTTTAATCTCATCAAGACTAGGGGCGTGGTAAACAATTCCCTTTTGTGATAAATATTTTTCAGCTTTCATTTTTTATAGGGTTTAGGATGTATTTAGTTAAATTATTAACTATTTCTTTTTTAGTGAGTTTTATCTCAATAAAATCTTTATCTTCAACTATTGATTCAGCCAACAAACAAATTTGAGTTAAGTCTTCTAAACTCTCATCAATATCTGTTGATTCAATTATTTTAGTTATGTCTGTAATGCTATGTTTATCCATTAGTATTCTTTGCGTGTTTGGGTCAAAGCCCTTACTGTTTCCTTTATAAGGGGTGATTCCAAATTTACCCACTTTACTCAGGGAATTTTTAGAACAATTAAGTGGAAATGATTCTGTGGTGTATATCCCAACTATTTTTTTAAATTCTGGATTTTCCTCAGCAAGTTCTCTCAATATTGCATCATAATGGATTTCGTAAGGTGGGCCAACCTTGATATCTGCTCCAGAAACAATAATGCAAACAAGCTCTTCAAGAGGGTAAAGATAACTGTTTTTTACATTGATTTTATCTTCAGGAACACAACCAATAATCTTTTCTCTAAAAGAAGAATTCTTATTATATTCTTCTTTTAATTTATTTAATAAATCAGAATAAATCATTTTCTGTTTAAGTTCAGAACTAAGAACAACAAACCCCCCACTACCAAAGGCCTTTAATATTTTATTAATAAAATCAGCACGTTTTTTTCCTAAATTTTTAGAAGTTTCATAGTTGTAGGTATTGTTTATAACCTGGAAATGGTCTGCAACAAGAAAATTAAGAGTCGCATTTTCGCCTAGTTTATCTAATTTCTTTTTTATTTTCACCATATAAAGAACTTGTTTTAAATAATCCAAGGGTTCTCCAAATTCGTCAAAACTCTGTCCAGTGGTTATTGTTGGGTCATGTATACTTTCAAGCTGTTCATAACCTAAGATGTCCTTTACAACTGGCAATTTGTATAATTCTGCCTTCATTTTATACCACCACACTATCAGAAACCTGAGCAATCAGATTATACCATTTGGTTTTAACACTCTTTTTTTCTTCAGGAACAATCGCAGATTTAGGCACATTCCAAAATGAAGGAGATTCAATAACAACATCTTCACATATTGTAGAATATATACTTGCTTTATTGTAATTGTTAGAAACAGCAAGCTGTTCTAAATCCAAAGAAAGCCCGTTATTTTTAATACAGGTGTTTATTTTTTCTTTTGAACTTTCACGCCCAGAATCAGTCATCTCGGTATATGCCTTAGCAAGAGCATATTCAAGAACACATTTTCTTCTTTCCATGTGGTTTTTCATAAATTCTGATATTTTTGATTTAAAATCAACAACATCTCCTGGTTTTCCAAGCTCAGGAAATAATTTCTGCATTGAAGCTATACATTTTCTGGTTTTATCTTCATCACTCAAAATATGCGACTCTACTTTACTCAATGATTCATTTATCCTTTCTTCAAGCCCAATTCTAGTTATTGTTTCAAGCTTTTTGCCGGTTTCACTTTTAGCATAAGATGTTCTCATTGAGCCAAGATAGATGGTGTGTTCTGGATTACTTGCACTAGCTTTATCTTCACTAAGTCCAGGAACATGACTCACATATATTGCAGAAGGCATGCTTGTAATGTTCTCATCTTCAGACTTTATTCTGTTACCTGAAAGGAACATGGTCATTTTCATGTGTCCATCTTGGTCAGGCCCCGCTATCATAGTAGAATGTTTTTTACTAAAGTCCCTATGTTGAGGCAAAATTATGTCCCCTACCTGAGTTAATGCTGCAAAAAGGAATGGAAACTCATCAAAAATTGTATCTCTTCCGTAGATGTCTATTGCTTTTTCAAATGTAAGTTCTCTTGCAACTGAATAAGCAATGTTAGTAACTCTCTTTTCTTCTGACTGTAGATACACATGAGCTACATCAAGATTTAATCCGCAAGCTCCCCAATCAAGAAGATTATCAGCTGCAATAGGGATATAAACTGACTCGTCTTTTATTTTTTCATCCAAAGAAGCTTCTAAATCAGCAATAGGCATGAATATCTGGGAACCGTTTTTCTGAAAAAATACAAGAGTATCCACAACCATTCTGTGCCCAAAATGACATGCTCCACTAGGTTTTCTTCCAGATACGATAGCTATATTATTGAATTTATCATTGTTAAAATTATCAAAAAATGTTTTAAGGTTTCTCCCGCTGTCAAATTTTTCTTCTTCAACTATCGAAGATTTAAAATCCATTAGTCTTAATGATTTGTAATGTTCTTCATCAAGTAATTCACCAACATTACTATGGATTTTAGATTCATTTCCTACAGCCCCCCTCAATATATTCCTTTGTTATTATTTCGTATCTGTCAGAAACAAGTTTTTTAATAGGTATTCTATCCCCTTCAAAATCAGCACCCTTTTGAGAGAAAGTTTTAGATTCTATGAATTTTTTGTTTACCCTGAAAAATTTTCCTTTTTTAAGCACCATTGCGCATCAAATAACTTTGAATAGTAAATTATTTAAAGTTAACCAGTGGGGGTGCAGGGATTTGAACCCTGATCGGCAGGTAACTCCAAGCATCAGATTTTAACTGATTGCTTTGCTCCAGACATTTCCTCACTGGCTGAAAAGCCTCAGATTACCTTTGTTTGCTTTCTGGAGCCTGCTATGTTACCGGGTTGCACCACACCCCCAGCAAATAATTGTGAAATTACTAACAATTAAAAAGTTAACTTTTTTCTTCAAGGTTTACAGCAAAATCAATTAATTCTCTAAAAAAATCTCTTTATAATACTAGGATCAAGTTCAATAGAATTCTCCAAATTTTTTCTAATAACCATATTTTCTATTTTATTCATTATCTCTTCTTCCCTTTTTGAAACTTTAATAGGCATGTTATGTTGTTTTTTCAAATAACCTACCTTTTTAACAATACCAATTCTTTCATAAATTAAATCAATAATTTCTTTAGTTATTCCATCTAGTTTACCTCGGTACTCATTTAGTTTTTGTTCATATCCAGAGTCCATTATTAGTAATGCAATAAATAAATATATAAATTAATCACAATAGTCCACACCCGCACCTAATGTATTAATCAGTTTAAACACCCACTTGCTTTTATTCCCTTTAAGGAACTTGACTGCATATATAACAGGAACATTATACTCAACACTGTGCTTAAGCAACCATGCCTTCTGTATCATATTCCAGGAAGAACTGAAATAAACCCTGTCACTCTTGGTTTCCTTAATCTCAACCAGATAACATTTCCCATCAGTATCAATCATAACATAATCGCAGATATGGCTTTCTGGATTAGTCTTAATAACAATAAAACCTCCTAATCTTGCTAAATGATAAAACTCCGTTTCAGAGGTTGTCATATTAAAGGAACGGCAAAGGTTTATTCAAAAAGTTTGGGGATAGCTTTTTTATTTTTAATACCAAACAATTTGATTATTTTTTCTTTTTCTCCGCATTTAATCATATTTTCATAGAATTCTCTTGATTTTTCAAACTGCGCATTAATAAAAGCAGTATGCACAGGTTTCCATTTATCAAATTCTTTATTTCTAATCAATTCTTCCCATTCACTCATAATCATATCACAAAATTATATCTTTATAGCAGTTATGGTAGAGGATATTTCTCCCTTATTTTCTTATAATTCTCATAATCAACACTTCTGTATTTTTCAAGCATTCTTCTTATTTTGTCAATTTCTGATTCATCAACCAACTCAGGATATATTTTTCTTAAATGTATGGCATCTTCAAAATCCTTTTTCCCTCCTAAATTATATTCCTTAAATGCAATATTCATATTTATGGAACTGAACCAAACATCAAGTCCTGTTTTGGGGAGTTTTATTCTTGTTCCGATTTGGTAATCATCAAGTTCATCTTTTGACATCTTAACTTCCATCTGAGGAAGTTCTATGTCCCTTCTAATATATCTCAAAGAAACTCCTGTTTTTAGATAATTATTATACATTTCTTTATAATTATCTGTCTGGATGCATTCAAATTCATTCTGAACTAAATCCTTATGAAGTTCTCCAAATATACCCAAGCTAATTTTTTCAAGTATTATATCAATATCTTCAGTGCCTCTTGTTCTTCCTGATGAAATAGCAACAAAACCTGAAACAACAGCATATTTACAGTGTTTCTCAACTATTTTACAAAAATCAGTACAGAATTTATCAAGTATGTTTCTGTCTTTTACTTCCATCATAAACCATTATTTAAAAACTAACCTTAAATAATCTTACTTTAAGTGTCTGTTCTGTCCGTTATTCAATAGATATATAAATAATTCCAAGAAATAATATACAAATGCCTAAGGTAGTGATTGTAAAAGCTGAATCTTATGGTAATAACCTTGATAAAAAAGTAGCAGAAGCTCTAAAGTTAGCAGGCTTCAAGCCCTCAAAATCAGGCTTAATATTAGTCAAGCCAAATATTCTCCGTGCAACGAATCCGAAAGAGGCAGTTAACACAAATCCAGAATTTGTAAAAGCAGTTGTGAAAGAAATCCGGAAACACAATAAAAACATAGTTGTTGGAGACGGAGTTGGAAAAAGAAAATTCTCAGGTGAAGAACCTGTTTTAGGCAGTAATGGCATAGAAAAAGCAGTCAGAGGATTATCCAAAGTGAAAAATTTTGATGATGAAAACATGGAATTAAGTCTTGATAACCCAATAAATAAAGTCAGGGTTGCAAGGATTCTGAAAGATGCAAAATATAAAATATCTGCCCCAAAATTAAAAACACACATGCTCACATTCATAACAGGTGCAGTGAAGAATCATTATGGTTACTTATACAAGGATTATAAAGTAATAGGACATGCAAGAAACTGGAAAGTTGACGATTTCATGGATTTTATCATTGAACTTTACCTAAAAACAAAAGCAGACTTCTCAATAATGGACGGAATAGTTGGTATGGAAGGCGAAGGACCTGGTAGCGGAACACCCGTTAATTCAAAAGTTATTCTTGCTTCAGAGGATGCGTTCGCTCTTGATTATGTTGCTGCAAAAATAATGGGTTATGAGCCAGAATCATTACTATTCTTTAAAAAAGCAATGGGAAAGAATCTTCTCAACCCAAAAGAAATAGAGGTTATGGGAGAAAAAATAGAAAATGTGGCAATAAAATTCAAAACACCTCACTCAGTTAGTGTTTCAAGATTATTTTTTCCAATTTACAATTCAGCAGTATACAAATTCCTAAGAAAAAGGATAAAAGTGAACAAAGAAAAATGCATAAAATGTGCTAAATGCATGAAAGAATGTCCTGTTGGAGCAATAAAAATGAAGCCTTATCCAGAAATAGACAACAGCAAGTGTATAAGATGTTTCTGCTGTATTGAACACTGTCCTGAAAACGCATTATCATTAAAGGGAAGAATATCAGAATGGTTTGATAAAAAAATAGATTTCAGAAAATAAACACAAGGTTTATATTGATTATTGTCCATTATTTTAAACATATGGACAAAAAAATGGACAAAATAATTGAACTTTTCATAAAAGAACCTGAGAGAGAATTTCATGTGAGGGAAGTAGCAAATATTACAAAAATTTCTCCAACATCTGCATCAAAATATCTTAAGGAATATAAAAAAGAAGGTTATTTAACTTCAAAAACAAAGCTCAATCATCTCTTTTTTAAAGCGGATACAGAAAACATAAATTTCAGAAATATTAAGCTTTACTATAATCTTAGTAAACTTACAGCTTCGGGGTTGATTGATTTTCTTGCAGAGGAATTAAATCCTGAAACAGTAGTTTTATTCGGAAGTTTTGCAAAAGCCGAAAATTCTATTTCAAGCGACATTGATTTGTTTGTTATATCAAACTCAAAAAAAGAACTAAACCCTGAAAAATATGAACATAAATTAAAAACTAAAATCCATCTGTTCATCCATTCTGTAAAAGAATTAGAAGCAATGAAAACAAATAATAAACATCTGCTGAATAATGTCATTAATGGGCTGATATTATATGGGTTCTTTGAGGTGTTCAGATGAAATTTTCGGATTTTATAAACGGCAGAGATGGGAAGAAAACTTCAAAGGACAAAGAACTTGCAAAAGCCCTTCTAGATAATTCATTAAAAGATTTGAAATTCCTTGGCCCTCTAGAAATAAATCCCCATTCATCAAGAAAAATAATGTCAAATTATTATGATGTATTAAGAAGCATTCTTGAAGCAATAACTGCTCTTGATGGATATAAGATATACAGCCATGAAGCATTTGCATATTTCCTAAGGGAAAAAGGAGAAGAAGTTATGTCTTCAAAGTTTGATAGATTCAGAAAAATTAGGAATAAAATAAATTATTACGGAGAGGACATTTCTGTTGAAGAAACTAAGGAAAATATTGATGAGATAAAAAAGATGATTAAAACATTAACTGTCAGCTACCTTAAAGACATATTATAAATTCCTGAACACATCATTTATTTTTCTTAAAGGGTTTTTATCAAAATAATAAAGATGGCTTCTGCATTTACAGTCACTGCACCCAAATGAATCTATTCGTTCACTGCTTATTAAGTCCATTATCCTTGAAACAAAACACTCCTTTCTTAAATCTGTCTCATGCTTTTTCACATCAATTATTTCAGCATGCTTTAGAAAATAATCAATGTGCCAGTGCATGTTTTTTTTCTTGTTTTTGTGCCTTTCAATTCTCTTATCCAAATTATTCATTGCAGAGCCAACATAACAGTAATACCCTTTTTTGAGAAAAAATCTCTTAACTCCGGCTTTAAACCTTTTATCAGCATTATTCTCTATTAAAAGACAATATACTCCCTTCATCCTGTTAAAAATAGAAATTCCAAATTTTTAAAAACTATGGTTGTTTTACTATTTTTATGCCTCCTAAAATAGATAAGAAGAAATGCAACAACTGTGGAACATGTATAGATATCTGCCCTGTTTCAGTATTTGGAAAAAAAGGAGAGGAAGTTATAGTGCTAAACCCACAGGACTGTATAGAATGTAATGCATGTGTTGTAAGCTGTCCGCAGAAAGCAATAAAGCTTAAAGAGGTAAAATCAAGTAAATGATTTAATATGGCTGATTTTAACGAATATCTAAAAACTGAAAAAAAAGGAAATGAAAAGTGGAAAGATATACTTCTTTATGGCACAATAGCAGGTGGAGTTGCTGTAACAGTATTGGTTATACTTTTTGTATTAACTCCATATATCAATAGAATACCAACTGCAAGGGAAGTTCTTTCATCAGGATACTCAAAGTTTCTTAATTCAAGAAATATTGAAGTTGCTTATGAAATTCAGTTTCTTTCAAACATAGACGGCGTCCAGACAAATGCAGAAGGTTCAGCAAAATATATGAAAACAGGAAGTGCGGGTGTTTTTTCTGAGTTTAATCTTGAAACAGGTGTAATAGATGAAAACCAAAATTTTATAGCAAGAGGCATGTTTTCGGACATCATGCCACAGATATTAAGCATGTCAGAACTGCCCCTTGAAGAAAATACTGGAACACTTTCACCACTTAGACAATGCAATGCAATAAGGTTCTGGATTCCCGCAACCCAGCTCCCAAATTATGATTTATATTTTGAAGATTTAAAAGCAAGCGACACAGTCACAATATTTCTCTGCCTTGATTCACAAACAGGGGTTCCTTTGATGGCATTTTATAGTGTTCGTTCAGGAGAATCAAACACAGTGGCATTGACATATACTGCAATGGAATTTATGCAGAACTAAATTATCCTGAAACCTTGCATACAAACCCACTAATTATGTCATAATTCAGCATTTCTACAAACTCATAATGCTCACCATCTGCCCTAGTCCATATTTTTATCATGTTTTTGTTGCATGAAAAAACCATAAGGGAATAAATCAACTCTGTCTGCACACCTTCATCAAAAAAATAACTTATGTATTCCAATCTGTCATTTTCACTGTTAAACAATATTATTTCAGTTTCATTAAAATTAGAATTTAATGCTTTTATAAATTCATTTTTAAAATTTTCATCTGAAAAATCAACATCAACCCCCATATAGACTTCTTCTATGATATATGCCATAATTCCGTTTGTGTAACCGTCACTATACATCCCAAAAACAGCTTTTACACTTTCATCCCCCATGTATTTCCAATTAAGTTTAGGTATGTTAAGTTCGTAAAACCCATTATCAACAGTTGAATAAAACCCATCTTTTGCAGAGATATAAACTGAACCGCCTGTTTTTCCTCCTGAGGGGATTAAAAGAATCAGCGAAAGTAATACAGGGATTATTAAAATAAGAAGTTTTTTCATGTAAGACACACCATTAATCTGTTAAGCACATAACAGCTGTAAAGTTCAGGACACCTACATATATCCCTTAAATCACCATCCTGGTTGCAGTCTATATTTGAAAAAGTCTCGTTTAGAATCAATGCATCGCAGTATATATCTTCAGGGAGTTTGATAATCTCCCTTGCAAATGTTTCATTTACCTGCAAGCTAAGTTCAGTGTATAAATCATACATACTCTGCATCGCTGTTTCATTTCTGTTTAGGTTGTCGCATACACTTATACAGAAAGAAACATATTCTTCAACAGGATTTTCATCTGAAAGGTATAATGGTTCATTTTGGTTTGTTAAATTATAAAATGGTTTGCCTGAAGCTGCAATGTAAAATATAATAAAATATATAGCAATCCCTGCCCCTGCTCCAGCAGATATGGAAAGAAGCCATTTTTTCATATTAAATAAATCTGCAGTTATCAAATAAAAAAGCTTTTCTTTTTAAAAGAGAATGATTTAAAAATAATAGGGTTATCAGAGAAAGTTATGATTAAGAAAGGAGATTTCATAAAAATTGAATACACTGCAAGACTTAAAGAAAATGGGTTTGTATTTGACACAACTAATGAAAAACTTGCAAAAGAAACAGGGATATTCAATGAGAAAACCAAATATGGGCCAATAGTTATCGTAGCTGGTGCAGGATACACTCTTAAAGGACTTGACAAAAGTTTTGAAGGAAAAAAAGAAACTGATTCTTACACTATTCTTATAAAACCCGAAGACGCATTTGGTAAAAGAAGCTCTAATCTTATAAAATTAATACCCATGTCTGTTTTTAAGAAAAATGATATTATGCCTGTTCCTGGACTTACAGTTAATACGGACGGGGTTGCTGGTGTGGTAAGGAGCGTTTCAGGAGGGAGAGTTATTGTTGATTTTAACCATCCTTTTGCAGGAAAAGATGTGGAATATGATGTAAACATAGAGGGTGTTGTAAAGGACACTGTAGAAAAATTAAAATCTCTTTTAATTTTCCATACAAATCCTGACGAAAAGAGTATTGAAATAGAAATTTCAAAAGAAAAAGCAAAAATAAAAATGAAAACTCCAATGATAAAGCCAATTATTGAAATGATTGAAAAAGAGATAAAGAGAAATATTTCTGAATTAAACAGCACTAAAATAGAATGGGATGTTCCTGATCTATCAGAAATGATTAAAAAAGCTGAAAAAAAGGAAAAAAACTGATTTTTGGAACCATATAAAAACAATTAAATATTTTCTTGTTTATCCTGTATACATATCGGAGAAGGTGGAGCAAAATGGATTTCGATTTCAGCGATTTTACAAGCACAGCATCTAAAAGAGAAGAACCTGAAAGAAAGCAGGAAATAGCACGTCCAGGTTTCTCAAGAACCAGCGACATAGATGCAGAGCTTGAAGAACTTCTTTCAAAAAAGAAAGCATGCATTAAAGTGGTTGGGGTTGGAGGAGCAGGCAACAACTCAATATTAAGGATGAGTGATGTAGGTATTAAAGGCGCTGAATTAATAGCAGCGAATACTGATGCACAGGACCTTCTTACTGTAATTGCTGATAAAAAGATACTCTTAGGAAAGGAAATAACTTCAGGACTGGGCGCTGGAGCAGACCCTAGCAAGGGTGAAGAAGCTGCAAAGGAATCAGCCACATTATTAAAAAAAGCTATTGAAGGTGCTGACATGGTTTTTATAACCTGTGGACTTGGAGGGGGAACCGGAACAGGTGCAGCACCAGTAATTGCTGAAATTGCAAAGAAACATGGTTCTTTAACAGTTGGAGTTGTTACGCTTCCTTTTTCAATGGAAGGGAACCAAAGATACAATAATGCTGTAAAAGGACTTAACAGATTGCAAGATGTTGTTGATACTCTAATAGTTATACCTAATGACAAACTTCTTGAAATAGCACCGGATTTGCCAATGCAGACTGCTTTCAAGGTTGCTGATGAAATTCTTACAAATGCTGTTAAGGGAATTGCAGAACTTGTTACAAAACCTGGATTAATCAATCTGGATTTTGCAGACATTAAGGCAGTAATGTCAGACGGTGGAGTTGCTATGATAGGTGTTGGAGAAAGCGACACAGAACACAGAGCTATTGAGGCTGTTGAAAAAGCAATAACAAATCCTCTTCTTGACGTTGAAATAACAGGAGCAACAGGAGCTATGATTAATGTAACTGGAGGAGAAAACATGACTCTAGAAGAAGCAAGACAGGTGGTTCGTGCAGTAAGTGAAAGACTTGATCCAGAAGCAAAAATAATATGGGGCGCATCAGTTTCAAAAGACCTTCAGGATACAATAAGAGCAATGCTTATTGTTACTGGTGTTAAAAGCACGCAAATCTTTGGGGGAAACAAAACCTACACCTCGCAGAAGATACAGTCTATTGAGGATGAGCTAGGCATAAAGTTTTTAAAAACATATTAGAACTAATATTGTAGCCTAATGAAACTTAAACTTAAACTGAACATTAGAGAAAAGCTCTCTGAATACAAAAGAATTATTAAGATAGCAAGAAAGCCC
>JAQUSD010000016.1 GCA_028715295.1 Candidatus Nanoarchaeia archaeon | reverse complement strand
AGACTTAAGCAGATGCTTTTACCACACTGAAAAAGGTTGTGTACTAAATGAGTACAAAAGCCCTGTTTGCATTTCTGCAATATGCAAAGACATGAAAGAATATCTGGCTGGGGAATTTGGTGTTGAATACCAAGTGTATGATGTTGAAACAGGGATGGAAGGGATCTTATCGGGATTAATGAAAGTTGAGGATATTGAAAAATTTAAGACAAAATTAAAAAGTTATCTTTCAAAAGTCAGTGAAAAACTTTGTTAAATTTTTTTCAGTTTACAGGACAAACTTAGATTGTGTAATGCTTTTCTATTTTTGCATGCTATTAACTATTAATGAAAGTCAGGACTTTTAATAAATGCCATATATGTAAGGGCAGGGGATTTTGCGGGCGTTCTTCCTGTCCTGTTTATTCAAGATTTGAGGAAATGTTTAGAACAAAAGAAATAATATCTGGCATTGGGGGTAATTTTGCAGGCTCTTCTCCTCCGGGTGTTTTTGTAGGACACAATATGTATCCTAAAGTTAATGTGGGTGTGTTGTCCCTTTCAGGAAGTAGTGATAATGCAGAACTGTATGATTCCCCTAAATTATGGACTTTTAACAGAAACAGCATAAATGATGTTATAAAATTCCGCAGTTCATTAATTAATTCAAGGTTTATATCTGATGTTAAAAAACCTGAAAAGCTTCTTGATGTTGCACAGGAGGTTGCATGTGCTGTTAAAAAAGCAGAAATTGAAGTTGAATTAGAAAAAATATCAAACCCTAAAATGGTGCTTGAACCGGATTTAATACCTATGGGTGTTAATGCAGTCACCAGTTCTATAAGAATTGTCAGCAACATACATATACCAAGACACATTGACAGGGTTGTTTCTGCAACAGACATGAAGTCAATTGAGGGCATTAATTACCTAGTTAAAAAAGGTTATGATGAATATCTGGTGACAAAACTGCTTTCAATAGGAAATATGGGCATAGAAAGAAGACTTGTCCCCACAAGATGGGCCATAACTGCAACAGATGACAACATAGCAAAACAATTGCTGAAAAACATAAATTTTTTTAAAGACATTGAGAACTATGAAGTTTATTACGGAGGTGCATACGGCAACAGGTTTGCTCTTTTTTTAATGCCAGGAGCATTTGAATTTGAACTTTATGAGTTCTGGTTTCCAGGTTCAACATGGATTCCTGAAAATTCAGGGGTTGTATTTTCAACAGATTATGAAAGCACTTCCGGAAGAAAAAATTATGCTTCAAACTGTGGAGGGGGTTATTATGCATCTAAGTTGCCAATAGTTCAGATGTTAAATGAAAGAAAAAGAAGAGCTAAGGTTCTTATAGTGAGAGAGGTAAGTGCAGAATACTGGTGTCCTTTGGGTGTGTGGGTTGTAAGAGAAGGTGTACGTAAGGCGCTTGGTAATAAAAAATCCTTTTCCACTTTTGAAGAAGCAATGAACTATATGAAAGGGTTAATGAGAATTAAGTTTGATGAAGTAAGAAATTCAAGCAGAATTATCCATTCCAATCAGAGAAGTTTGTTTGATTTTTAGAATGGTTTATAAATTACAGAATTTTTCGTAAGGTAAATGAAACACAGTGTCTTGCTGTTATCATTGATATCATTTTCTATGTTTATGTGTGCATGTACTGAAGAGCAGTATTATTATGAATCTTACCCCCTAAGTTTCTATCCAACAGAATACATATATACATGGGTGGGGGATAATTATAATTACTCCTTCTGCTATCCTGAAGTAAAAGGAGATGAAGCATGTGGTATGTCTGATGAACAGTTAGACCCGTACGGCGGGGCTCCACCATACACCTTTTCATTAAGCAATCCGGAAGACTTAGCTCCTGGGATAACACTTTTACCAAACGGGTTCCTTTCAGGTGAACCCACTACAGAAGGCACATATACTGTTGAAATATGTGCAACTGACAATGAAGACACTAAAATATGCGCACCACTTGAGATAGAAGTTGATGATTTTACAGGTTTGGGAACTAATATTATAAGTGAAAGTACTTTTGAATTTACAATACCTGTTTCATTCGATGCAAATGTTGGAACATATTTTGAATATACTTTCTGTGAACCACAGCCTGAAGAAGGGTATTCATGTGGCGTTTTTAACACAATAACAAACCCAACCGGAGGTAGCGAGCCTTATACTTTTTCAGTTGGTTTTGATGGCGGATTAATGGCTCCTGGACTGGCATTGAGTTTGAATGGACTATTGAGTGGAACACCAACACTCCAAGGAGTATATTATGTACAGATATGTGCAAGGGACAATGCTATGAATGATGCATGTGATTTTACAACAATAACAGTAGGTCCTGAACTTGAGGGAACTGTTGTAGAAGAACCAGTTGAAGAAACCAGTCTTGCATTGACTTTTGATAGCATTTCATGTTCATTAATAAGACATGAAGATGTTGCTTGCGGTTATAACCAACATTGCATTACTGATTATTATAAAATAACTGCTTCAGGAACAATATCATGTCCTGTTGGTTCAAGTATCTATATAGCTACTGAGCAGGGTGATGCATACAATGGACAATACTACTTAATGAGTGGAGGAGATGACGACACCCTTATGACTGCTTCATGGGATAATGATAACAGATATAGTTTATCCCACCAGATAAGAAGAGCAGAAGGAAATCCAGAATCAACAACATGGACATTTGTAAGTGGGGAAAACTTTGGTTTTGAAGTTAGGATTGAAAGTGCATATGAAACCATAACCCCAGAAATGACAGCAAATGAAAGGAAAATAAGGGTTACAGCAAGAGCAAGCTATTCTCCTTACAGCGGGAACTGGCAGAGTCTTGATGAAGTTAAAGAAATAATTTGCGAATAAATCTTTTAAATAATAACAAAAATGTCCTTTTTACCTTTTTTGTATTTTTTAACTTTATACCCCAAATCTTCAAACCTTTTTTTACCCCATGTCTTATTGAGAACTGAAATAAGAATATCCCCTTTGCTTACTCTTCTCATTTCTTCAATCATTTTTTTTGGGTGAGGGGTATCCTGAAGAACAGTAAATGAAACAGCATGATTAAATGTTTTATCCTTGAATGGGAGGCATTCAGCATCAGCCATAACAGCTCTTTTTACGCTTTTCAGCATGTCAAAACTAATGTCTATCCCAACCGCATCTTTAATCTCATTTGTTATATTTCCATTGCCACACCCAACATCAAGAATGAGTCCTTTGAAATCAAATATACCCTTTGCTACCTTGAATTTGTCTTCCTGTTCACTGCCATAAAGTTCATCATAGATAAGAAACATTTTGTTGTAATACCCTGAAATTGATTTCTTGGTGTTTTCCATATTTAATCCTTAGCAAAAATCTTTAAAAAAGGTTGTTATTTTTAGTTTATATAGAAATGAAGCTTGAATATAAACTAATAATTGGGGATTTGCTTAGGGAGTTCTATATGGATGAAGCTAACAAATATTCTGTTATGACTCCGCTTTCAGATAATGATTATTTTGAACCCGATGCAGTTATACCTATAAACAATAGAAAACCGGTAAAAATTCCATGCAATAGAGATGGGATTCCAATGCCATCTAAGAAAAGCGACAGAAGGTTTATCGACATTGAAGGGGGGGTTCCTGATAAAATGGCTTTTAACAGAAGCGTTAACAGCTATGGCTTGTTTATTAAAATACTTAATCCTAAACAACCAACTTCTACTGAAAATGAACTCATGGATGAGATTTTAAATCACAGGCGTCCATTAATTTATTTTGGAAGCATATTTGATGCAATACACGGATTTGCAGGAATACTTGGAAAAAAAGGCATGGATGATTTTTACAGATTTGATAAAGGGCAGGACGCAAAGAAAAAGGGAGAAAAAAAAGATTTTACTTTTATGATTGAAAACGCAAAAAAGCATCAGAACCAAAATCATCTTTTTTCAGACAACAGGGATGTTAGAAATGCAGGAATATATTGCAGTAATGCAGGAAATCTTCAGATAAAGTCTTTTTCCCAGGGAAAAGAATACACAGTAACTCCCGTTGGTTTCCCAAAAATTGAAAACGGAACAATAAATATAGAACCTTCAATATTCAGAACTAGTTGCACCTGTGACTTTTTTAAAAATTTTTACAATGTAACTCATGAAAATGCGCTTTTTGTTGCTTATGACAAGCATATTGATATTGCTTCATTTGGTGTAGTGAATGGAAAAAATGCATGGACAAACAAATATGCTAAAAAAAATGTTTTTGAAGGGCTTGTATTAAAAGACAAAATTAAAAATGAAAAGGGAGATTTAGAAGAGATACTTGTTGATAAAGGGCTTAAAAACAGGCTTAATCCATATTCACCTTTAATGCAGAATGATAAAAATGCAAGAGAATTGGGGGCTTACGGATTAATGCTTAAGTATGCAAACTATGAATCATCTTCAAAGTCATCTCATTTTAAAAGACATGAAATTGACTTAATTCTTGGTGACTATTGGGAGCTTGAAATAGATAAAGTGATATTATATGCAATGGTTAAAAATATGCTGTCTCCGGGATTAAGAAGTATAATTACTGCTGATTATTTTAATGATATCGCTACAACAAGAGTTGCTTCTGAAGATGTTATTGTTCCATTACCAAGCGCTGTTGTAGATGTTATATATAACAGGGAACATGTTCCTGCACTCATAGGATTTATGCCTATGAGGGGCCCAAGGTAAAACCTTAAAATGAATAAACATTATTAGTTGATATATGAAATTCAGATTTTTATCCCACACCGCTGATGCAAAGTTTGAGGCATATGGGAAAACATTAAACAAAGTGTTTGAGAACTCTGCACTAGCAATGTTTGAAACAATAACAAATACAAAACTAGTAAACCCAAAAATAACAAAAAAATTTGAAATAAATGCCAAAGACAATGAATCTATTCTTTATGATTTTCTGGAACATTTACTTGTGCTTCATGAAACAGAAAACATTCTTTTTTCAAAGTTCAAGGTTAATATAAAGGACAATTCCCTAAAAGCAGAAGCGCTTGGTGAGAAAATCAGCAAAAAAAGGCATGAAATAAGAAATATGATAAAAGCAGTAACTTACCATGACATGAAAGTTTCAAAGACAAAAAATGGTTATAAGGCTGTTGTAGTTGTTGATTTATAGTTCTGTTATTTTTTTAATATAAGTTCCTTTTTTTGATTTATCTTCCCCATAGTTGCTCCATCCGAAAATTTTCTGAAAATCACTTATGATTTCACTCTTTGTTCCAGTATAATATTCTGCCAGAAGTTTCCCTGTTCTTCTTAATGTTTTTTCATTTAAAATCATCCTTTTATGAAGTTCAGGAAAGGTTCCTGGTTTATGGAATTCAATATAAGTTAACAGCTGTGTTTGTATCTTCTTTGTAAAATAAACCATATCATTCTCATTTTCACTGTATTCTTTAAGACTCTCTTTTACATCATCTTTAAAATTGTAATTTTCATCTTCATTTCTGAGAAAATCAGCAGACATTCTGAAGAAGTTATTTCTTAAATCTGTTATTAAATCGCTTAACTCCAACAGGTTTTGTTTTTTTTCTTCATCTATTTCTTTTTTTATTACTGAATAGGCTCCTCTTTTGGTTCTTTCAATCCTGCCTAATTTGACAGCAACATCAATTGCAAAATACAAGTGATGTGGATCTATATCAATGGTTTTTTTAAGTTCTTTTATATTAAACTCAGTTTTACCTTTAATAAATTCTTTAAGAGGGATATATGCCTTTTCAAAACCATAAGGAAGTTCAACAAAATTATTCACACCGTTTTCTTTATGTTCAAGATTTTTGCTTTTCTTGTTTTTTTCATAAAGAAACTCATATAGTGTATATCTTATTTTAGAAATATCTTTAATACCTGTTTGTCTGGATAAACCTGAAGCCCTTATATTCCTGTAACTCGGCTGTTTAAGATTTATAAGGTGTGCTGTAAGATTGTTATTGTTTTCAAAACAATGCCTTAAGTATTCTGCTGTTAAACCCTCTTCATCAACTTTATCAATAAATCTTTTTTCTATACCTTCTCCTATTGATATCAATTCATCAAAACTGTAATCTTTGCTTTCTTCTAATCTAGACATTCTTTGGTAAATATCCTCTGTTTTAATGTTTAGCTTGTCGCATAATTCTTCGATTTTGTTCATTCCAGTTTCTTTTACTGAATTACTGATTTTTTCTTTTGTTTCTTCAATACTCAACCCAAAAGCTTCAAATTCAGCCATCATTTCAGGACTGAGATTTTCCATTACAGCTTCCAAATCTTCATATCCCTCAATTTGGTTTTTAGCTTCATTTTTAGTGTAAGCGTAGACATCTGTCCAAAATTTATAATACTTTGCCACCTGCCTGTTTAAATTACATATAACTTCGGGGTGCTTGAAAACTTTTCCAACAAGCACTTCAAGGTTTTTTTTCTTTTTAGCCATATTTAAAATCCAATTTTATAAAAATATAAAACATTCCTTTTAGGTGCATAATTCATTTTATATATTTTATGGTTTGTAAATAACACCATGAACAATGAATGCGTTTATGGACACATACCTGAGGACTCCATAATCTATGCTTTTATGGATGAAGCAGACACTGGGAGATACGTTCCTGTTCAGTTTAAAGAAAATATGGATTTTTGCAATGTGTATGTTGAAAAACATCTTTTCCATAAAAAACCAAACAGGGATATTGCACTTGCAATCTTGGATAGAGTTAACTCAGGCAAACACAAAAAGGTTTTTTCTCTTGAAAGACTGGTTCAGGAGTTAAACAAGGTTGAAAGACTTAACAAATAACTTTTTTATTTTTAGTTGGATTTAAATATTAAGACTATTTTATTCTCTTTATGGAGCTTAAAAAAATCAATGACTATGAATGGGAAATCCCTAAAGAAAAAGGTATGCATGTTCCTGCAAGAGTATTTGCTTCTGAGAAATTACTTCCTAAAATGAAAGAAGACAGCACTTTTGAACAGGTAAAAAATGTTGCTTATCTTCCCGGCATTTACAAACATGCTATTGTTTTGCCTGACGGACATTCTGGATATGGGTTTCCAATAGGGGGTGTTGCTGCTTTGGATTATGAACACGGAGGGATCTCTCCTGGAGGCATTGGTTACGATATTAACTGTGGCGTCAGGTTGCTGGGGACTGATTTAACATTAAAAGAAATCAGGCCGAAAATTAAGGAAGTGGTAGATGCGTTGTTCAAAGGAGTTCCTGCAGGAGTAGGCTCTGAATCAAAAATAAAACTTTCAAGTGATGAACTTGATGAAGTTCTTTCAAAAGGAGCTGAATGGGCTGTTAAGAACGGCTATGGCAATAAAAAAGACATTGAACACACTGAAGCAAAAGGATGCTTAAAGCCAAATAATCCTGAGTTTGTCTCTTCACTTGCAAAGAAAAGAGGACGTCCTCAGCTGGGTTCTCTTGGTGCTGGAAATCATTTTCTTGAAATTGAATTTGTTGAAAGCATTGACAATAAGGAAAATGCAAAGACATATGGTTTAAGTGAAAATCAAATTGGAATAATGATTCACTGCGGTTCAAGAGGTTTGGGACATCAGGTTTGTTCTGATTATCTAAGAGATATGGAAAAGGCAAATCCACAATTAGTTAAATCTCTCCCCGACAGAGAATTAATTTATGCACCTTCAGGAAGTGAATTGGCTGATAAATATTTCAAAGCAATGAACTGTGCTGCCAACTATGCATGGGCTAACCGACAGATGCTTACTTATTTTGTAAGAAATGCAGTAAACAAAGTCTTCCCAAAAATACAGATGGATATGGTTTATGATGTATGCCACAATGTCGCAAAAATTGAAGAATATGTTATTGATGGGAAAAAAGTAAAGGTTTATGTGCATAGAAAAGGAGCAACACGTTCTTTCCCTCCTTATCATGAGGAAATCCCTTCAGACTATCAAAAAGCAGGACAGCCGGTTCTTTTACCAGGACACATGGGAACCGGAAGTTATGTTCTCTCAGGAACAAAAGAAGCAATGGAAAAGTCATTTGGAAGTGCTCCTCATGGAGCAGGAAGAGTTATGTCAAGACATGAATCAAAAAGAAAATATACTGCTGAAGAAATTAAAAATGAACTTTTAAAGCAGGGCATCATTGTAAAAGCAACTACTTATGCAGGCATCTCTGAAGAAGCACCTGGAGCATACAAAAGTCTTGAGGATGTTGCTGAAGTTTCTCACAATGCAAAACTTGCATTAAAGGTTGCAAGGCTGAAACCTATTGGCGTTGTTAAGGGTTAACAATTAAAATTTTGCTATATTTGGATTGTAACATGGATAAGCTCTCAGAAGAATGTATTAAAAACAAAGGCTTATGCTGTGAAAAAAGAACTCCACCGTTTCTTCTTCCTGGGGAAATTGAAAACTTATTAATCAAAGAAAATGACAGCTTTGAAATTAAAGGTGATATGGCTTATCCAAAAGGACTTTGCTGTTTTTTTAATGAACCATTTTGTACTGTTTATAAAAAGCGTCCTGTTGACTGCAGAACATATCCTGTATCAATAACTCGAAAATGGAGAAATGGGTTTTATAATAGATATGAACTGCCCCGGGGTTAAGAAAGGGCTTGTTAGTGAAGACTATATCAAAAATGCAATGGCTCTCTGGAGTGATAATATAACACAAAGAGAATGGGTTGAAGAATATGTTAAAAATGACAATCCTAAGAATTACGACTGGATAAGTATAGATGATTATCTAAATTATAAAAACTCTATCAAGCAATAACCTCAACCTCTTCAATAATATCTGCTATTTCTGCTATTGTTGAAAAATATTCCTTTCTTATTTTATCATATAGCTTGGGATTTTCTAAAAGTGGCTTTTCACAGTTTTTTCTGAATGAATCATCCATTTCTTTCAGCAGACACCTTATTTCCTTGTAATGCATTTTAATCTCCCCTTTTTCCCCTTTCATAAACCAGTAACTTGTGTATGTTGGTGAGAAATAGAACATTGTTGTATCCTCTGCACTAAAAAATAACATTTCTATTGCTTTTGAGAAATTATTAAATAGCAATTTATTGAAACAAAGCACTTCTTCAGACTCCATAACTATTAAGTTAATATTAAAATTTTAATTTGTTTTGACAAATACAAAACTTAATATAATCGTCTGATTTTACATTTTAAACATGGAAGAAACTGTTGTTGTTATTCACGGTTCAAAATACCCGAATCCAAACACTAAAAACCTTTTTTTAAGAAACCTTGTAAGATTTGGGTATAAAATATTTAAAGTAACTCCCGACATGGAGTATCCTGAAGTAAGGGAGAAATGGCTCTCTAAAATAGCAAAAAAAGGAAGGGATATTTTATACTTTGACTGGGAAGGAAAGCCCCTGCCTAAATATGTAAACAAGGCAGCACAGGACTTAATAAACCTGATAAAAACTAAGGATAATGTTAAAATAATAACAAACAGTATAGGTGCTGCAATAGCGCTTAAGGTTTCTGAAAGGGTGAACAATGTTAAAAAAATAATCTCACTTTCAGGAGTTTACAGGAAGTCAAAAGCAGATGTTGATTTTCTGGATGTACGTTCAAAAGATGATAAATTTGCAAATGTCTGCAAAGCAGGACTTAACTTACTTTCTTTTACAAAAATGAAAAACAGAAAATTAGTGTTAATTGAAAAATTCAGGCATCATGAATTCCAAAAAGACAAGCAAATCACAGGCGGGAACTTCAAAGGCATGAATATATCCCAGATTTTAGAGTATTTTCTCTCAAAAGAAACACAAAATCAAAATATTTAAATATTAAACCGCTTTCTTAAAAAGTACCAACTGCATTCTAAAACTCAAGCCGAGGAATTAAAGTAGACACAGTAAGCTTTATATAAGCATAAGATATTCAATTTGAAATATTAGGTTAATGGAGCACGTGAAAAATGGGACATCAGATAGGAAAGAGGCATAGACCAAGGAGGGGAAGCCTTCAGTATTGGCCTAGAAAAAGGGCTAAGCGTCCTTATTCAAGAGTAAAAACTTATCCTGATGCTGATGCAACCAGTGTTCTTGGCTTTGCAGGATATAAGGTTGGTATGACACATATCCTTGCTGTTGACAATAGAAAAAATTCAATAACAAAAGGCGAAGAAATTTCAATGCCAGTCACTGTGATTGAAGCCCCTAACCTCAAGGTTATGGGAGTCAGGTATTACAAAAACACAACAGATGGTTTAAAAGCCATTACACAAAAACTTTCTCCTTCTCTTTCAAAAGAACTTCAAAGAAAAATAACTCTGCCTTCTTCAAAAGAAACAAAACAAAAAGAAGCAAAAGAACTTTCTCCAGAATCTGTTCATGAAGTTGCTTTAATTGTACACACTCAGCCTAAGCTTGCAGGGGTTTCAAAGAAAAAACCTGAAATATTCGAAATACCTGTTGCTGGAAAAGACACTTTACAAAAAATCCAGTTTGCAGATTCAATTCTTGGAAATGAAATAAAAGTTTCTGATGTTTTTAAACCTGGAGAACAGATAGATATTGTTTCAGTTACAAAAGGAAAAGGATTTCAGGGTTCTGTAAAGAGATTTGGTGTAAAGCTTCTTTCTCATAAAAGAGAAAAGGGAAGAAGAAAAATAGGTTCACACGGAGCATGGCATCCTGCAAAAATAGTATTCCAGACTCCAATGCCAGGACAGATGGGTTATCATGCAAGAACAGAATTCAATAAATGGCTTGTTAAAATAGGAGAAAACCCTGAAGAAATAAATGTCAAGGGTGGTTTTCTTAATTACGGGCTTGTTAAATCAAATTTCATACTTCTTAAAGGTTCAGTAGCTGGACCAAGAAAAAGACTCATAAGATTCAGAAAAGCTGTAAGACCTAGTGGTAAAATACCACCTCAGCCTCCTGAAGTAGTATATGTCTCAAAAGCATCAAAACAAGGAGCATAAAATGAACGCAGATATATTATCCTCAACAACAGGGAAAGAACTGAAAAAAATAGCACTGCCTGAACAGTTTAAGGAAGAATACCGCCCTGATTTAATAAAAAAAGCAGTTGTTGCTTACCAATCCTCAGGAAAAACACCTTATGGTGCAGACCCTCTTGCAGGACTTAGAAAATCATCTTTCTGGCACAAAAGAAGACAAAAAAAATGGAGAACAACATATACTCATGGAATATCAAGAACCCCTAAGAAAGTTCTTGGACGTCCTGGTGGAGGGTGGGCAAATGTTATGCGTTTCCATATGTTCAGAGGAGCGACAGCACCGCACACTGTTGGTGGAAGAAGAGCTTTCCCGCCACAAGCTGATAAGGACATACTCAAAAGAATAAATAAAAAAGAAAACAACAAAGCAATATGTTCAGCAATAAGCGCATCAGCACTTCCTAAAATTGTTGAATTAAGAAGTGGTTACAAAAATGTTCCCGTTATATTTGAATCAAAAATAGAATCAATTGATAAAACTGCTAAATTTGAGGAATTGCTTAAAAAATTAGGTATGGAAAATTTACTTGAAAAAGCGTCTGAAAAAAAAGTAAGAGCTGGAAAAGGAAAAACAAGAGGGAGAAGGTATAAGAAAAAAATAGGGCCTCTTGTTGTTGTTTCAGAAAACTGTCCTCTTCTCAAATCAGCAAGAAACATAGCTGGAGTTGATTCAGTTAAAGTTGACAGGCTTAATCCTGAACTTCTTGCACCTGGAACTCATGCAGGAAGAATTGTAATATGGAGCGAGAAAGCAGTTGAAAAAATGAAGGAAAAGAGGTTATATTTATGAAAAATGTGTTGAAACATATTGTTACAACTGAGAAATCAGTAAGGATAATGGAAGCTGAAAATAAAATAATATTTGTAGTTGATATGAAAGCAAAAAAACCAGATATTAAAAAAGCAATTGAAGAAACATTTGATGTAAAGGTTAATAAAATTAATATTTCAATCACAAGCAGAGGATTGAAAAAAGCATATATCCAGCTCAAACCAGAGAGTTCAGCAATGGATATAGCAACGAAATTCGGACTGATGTAAAAATTTTGAATGCGAAGCATTTGAAAGTTAGAATAAAATAAGGTGATAAAATGCCAAAAAGACTTATACAACAGAGAAGAGGAAAAGGTTCTCCTACTTTCAAAGCTCCTTCTCATAAATTCAGCGTAATCTCCAAATATAGAACTTATGATGATACTGAGAAAACAAGCAAACTTTCAGGAACGGTTGTTGATTTAGTGCATGTAAGAGGAAAGAATGCTCCTGTTGCTGTAGTTAAATATGAAACAGGAGAAATAATGAATGTAATAGCACATGAAGGCATGTTTGTAGGACAGAAAGTTGAAATAGGGCATGATGCTTCAATAGCAAAAGGGAATATCCTTCCTCTTGGGAGGGTGCCTGAAGGAACTGAAATCTCAAATATAGAATTGATTCCCGGAGACGGAGGGAAGATAGTTAAAAGCGCTGGAAATAAAGCAACAGTAGTCAGCAGAGATGATAAAAAAGTTATGATTATGCTTCCATCAAGAAAGCTTAAGAAATTTGATTTAAAATCAAGAGCTATGGTAGGTATTATTGCTGGCGGAGGAGCAACTGAAAAACCTCTACTTAAAGCAGGAAAAAGTTACCATGCAATGAAAAACAAGGCTAAAGTATGGCCTGTTGTGGCTGGAACAGCAATGAACGCAATCAACCATCCGCACGGTGGCGGGGGAAGAAAGAAGAAGAAGAGAAAGACAGTTTCAAGACACTCACCTCCAGGAACTAAAGTAGGAAGCATAGCACCTAAGAGAACTGGAAGAAAGAAGAAGAAGTGATAACACATGGCTAAGAAATTTACATATATGGGAAAATCAATGGAAGAACTGAAAAAGATGTCGCTTGATGAGTTCACAAAAGTATTAGATGCAAGAGCAAGAAGAAGTATAAAAAGAGGCATGCTTCAGAAAAAGTCAAAGCTTTTTGAAAAGATAAATAAATATGCAAAAGAACTTGAAGCTGGAAAAAATCCAAAGCCTATAAAGGTTCACAGAAAAGATATCATTGTAATCCCTTCCATGGTGGGGCTGACTTTCGGCGTCCACACTGGCAAGGAGTTCAAAAACGTGCTTATAATACCACAGATGCTTGGACATTATTTGGGTGAATTTGTGCTTACAAGAAAAAGAGTTCAGCACAGTGCACCCGGAGTTGGAGCAACAAGATCAAGCATGTTTGTACCAATTAAATAAAATTAAAAAGTGAAATAATATGACTGGATGGAAATACGCATTTCAAGGATATGATAAGGAGAATATGGCAAGAGCAGCAGGAACATACATGCCTGCTTCATTTAAGTACCTGAGGGAGATAGGCAGATTCATCAGAGGTAAGCTACTCATAAGAGCAATTTCAGAGCTTAATGAAATCAAAGCAATGAAAAGACCTCTTCCTCTTACAAAATACAACAAAGATGTCGGGCATAAAAAAGGAATTGCTGCTGGGAGATACCCTGTTAAAACAGTTGGAACCGTAATTAATGTTCTTGAGAATGTTCTTGCAAATGCAAGAGAAAAAGGACTTAACGAAAACAGACTTGAAATAATTCATGTTTCATCATCAAAATCAGTTGCAAAAGAAAGAAAAAGAGGGAAAATAGCAAATTTTGAAGTTGTTGTTTCTGAAGCAGAACCGGACAACAAAACTTTAAAACAAAAAAAACCAGAAAAAAAAGGATTGCCTGAGAAAAATTCTGTTAAGGACTCAGAAAAAAAACCAGAAAAACCTAAAACTACAGAAGAAAAGAAAAAACCAGTTAAGGAAGAAAAGCCAAAGAAAAAAGAAAAAGAGATTCAAGGAGATGCTGAACAATGATAGAAAGAAAATTTATTGAAGAAAAAATGAATGAGCTTAACATGAAGAATTATCTTAAAAAGGCCTTAAGCAATGCTGAATATTCCCATGCAGACATACAGAGAACTCCTCTTGGAACAAGGATAGTAATATACTCATCAAAACCAGGAATGGTTGTTGGCAGAAATGGAGAGAACATAATCAATATACAGAATTATCTTAAAAAGAAGTTTGGGCTGGATAAAGTCAGGATTGAAGTAAAGGAAATTAAGAATCCCTTTATTGATGCTCAGATAATGGCTAATAAAATAGCGTACCAGATTGAAACTTTGGGGGTTGCAAGATTCAAGGCAATAGGGCATAAAACACTCTATAAAATAATGGAATCAGGAGCGAGAGGCACTGAAATTATAATTGCAGGACTTGTGCCTGGTAAAAGGGCAAAGTCATGGAGATTCTTTGCAGGTTATCTTCCTAAATGTGGAGACCCTTCAGATACAGAAGTCCTTGAAGGCAGAAAGAACGCTGAAATAAAATTAGGAACAATAGGAATTACAGTTAGGATACTGCCAGGGGATGTTAGAATGCCTGATGAGGTAAGATTCAGAACTGAATTAAAAACCGAGAACCAGAACCCTGAAGAAAAAAAAGAAGTTGTTGCTGAAGAAAAACAGGAAGAAAAAAAAGAGAAAAGTTCAAAAGAAGAAATGAAACCTAAAAAAAAGAAATCAGATAATAAAAAAGAGGAATGATGTTTATGGCTGTGCTTAAAATAAAAGATATAAAAAAAATGGAAGAAAAAGAAATGGAGAAAAAGCTTTCTGAGTTGAGAATAGAACTTATGAAAGCAAGAACAAAAATAGCAAGTGGCACAGCACCTGAAAATCCCGGAAAAGTAAGGGAAATCAGAAAAGCAATAGCGAGAATATTAACAAAAAGGAGGGAAATTAGAAAGAAATGAATGCAGTATGCGAATCATGCGGTCTGCCTAAAGAACTTTGTGTTTGCGAGACAATAGCCAAGGAAAAGCAGAAAATCACAGTCAAAATCGTAAAGCAGAGATACGGCAAGATATACACTACCATAAACGGCATTGACAATAAAAGCATTGATTTGAAAATGCTGGCAAAAAAACTCAAATCAAAATTCGCTTGCGGAGGAACAATAAAAAATAACCAGATAGAACTTCAGGGGGACCATCGTTCAAAAATAAAGGATTTCCTTGCAAAACAGGGTTTCGCTGAAGAAACCATCGAGGTTCAATGACATGGCAATAACACCTGCAAATCTGGTAAGGCACGAATTAATCGGCTTGATTGCTGAAATATCTGAAAGCAGAAACAAAAGCCTTATTGGTGAAAAAGGAAAAATAATTGATGAAACCCGCAACATGTTGATAATTGAAACAAAAAAAGGAGAAAAAAAATCACAGAAAGAAATAACAACTTACATAATCACTCTGCCTTCACGAAAAAGAGTTGAAGTCGAAGGAACTCTTTTGGTTGGAAGGTCTGAAGAAAGATTAAGAAAAAAAATATCGGTGAAGAAAAGATGGTAAATGAAAAAACAAGCAAAAAAAAGAAGACAATAAATATAGGCGTGCCTGTTAAAATTCCAAAAACAGACTGCTTTGATATTGCATGTCCTTTCCATGGAAACCTCTCTGTAAGGGGGAGAAGTTTTGTAGGAACTGTCAAGTCTGCTAAAATGGAAAAAACCGTTGTTATTGAATGGAAAAGACAGGTTTATATTTCAAAATACGAGAGATACCTTGAAAAGAAAAGTCATGTTTCAGCTCATAATCCAAAATGCATAAACGCAAAAGAGGGTGACACTGTAAGAATAATTGAATGCCGTCCTTTAAGCAAGACAAAGAAATTTGTAGTGGTTGAGGTGGTTGAAAAATGAAAGCAGTATCTGTTTCAAGAGCAAGGCCTCTTCCAATAGGAGCAAGGATTACTGTTACAGACAATTCAGGAGGCAGAATATTGAGAATAATAGGCGTAAAAAACTATAAAGGGGTTTCAAGAAGACTTTCAGCAGCAGGTATAGCAGATATTGTAATAGGTGTTGTTGAAGTAGGAAAGCCTGAATTAAGAAAAACTGTTGTTCCAGCAGTTATAGTGAGAACAGCAAAGGAATTTAGAAGAGCTGACGGAACAAGAATCAAGTTTCAGGACAATGCATGCGTTATACTTAAGGAACTTGATGAGTTTACAACAAAAGGAACAATGGTAAAAGGTCCTATCGCAAAAGAAGCAGTAAAAAGATTTGCATCAATAGGTAAAATAGCGAGCGTGGTAGTATGAAATCATTATGGCATAAAAAATGGAATAGAAGCGTTCAGCCTAGAAAGCAGAGAAAATATCTGCATAATGCTCCGCTTCATATCAAGCATAACCTTGTTTCAGTTCATCTTTCAAAAGAATTGAGGAAGAAATACGGCAAGAGAAGCATTCCTGTGAGAAAAGGAGATAAAGTAATAGTCATGAGAGGACAGTTCAAGGGACATTCAGGAAAGGTTGAAAAAGTAAGCATCAAAAAAACAAAATTGTTTGTTGAAAATGTAAAGGTAGAAAAAAATGACGGAACAATGGCCCCTTATCCAATTTCACCTTCAAATATTATGATAACCTCCCTTAATTTAGAGGATAAAAAAAGAAGTGCATCACTGGAAAGAAATTCAGAACATAACAAAAAAAAGGAAAAAAAACCAGAAAAACCTAAAACTACAGAAGAAAAGAAAAAACCAGTTAAGGAGGAAAAGCCAAAGAAAAAAGAAAAAAAAGAGGTTGAGAAAAAATGACGCATATAAAAAGAATTTCAGCACCA
>JAQUSD010000035.1 GCA_028715295.1 Candidatus Nanoarchaeia archaeon | reverse complement strand
ATAGAAACAGTGTTTGTTCCAGTGATAACATTGTTTTTTGAAATAGTTATCGTGTTCCATGCGTTGTTATTTATGTGAGAGCAACCATCCATATTGCTTGGACAGTATTCATAAGGTATAACATCAATTCCCGAAAGAGTGAACACCAAATCACCAGGAGTAATTTCTTCTGCAAAGAATTCTATTTTAAAAATTGAAGCTTCATTTAATACATCCCTGCTAACATAGAACTGGAAAGGGCCTGCGCTTGCAGACGTTTCTTTTGAGAGTATGCTTTCAAACTTAAGATTTTTTATTTCATAATACCCTCCTTTGTCAGCTTCAAAAATAAGAGTATTTTTTCCTGACTGAAGTCCAAGCGAATCCCATCCTTTTTCTTTTATATTTGTTATTTCAGCAGGTTTTCCTCTGTACATAGTAACTCCGTTTATTCTGATTATTAAATCACCACTTGTATCTGAATTCTGGACATCAAAGCTTATTTTTGCAGTTCCAGCATCTGTTTCAGAACCGAGTATATTAAGTTCCATGTTTTTTAATTCAGAACCTTTTTCAAAAGTTATCTCAGTTATATTGAAATCTGAAAGAAGACATGACTGGGTTTCAAATATATTCCATGAATTGAAAACACATTCAATTCTTATTTTGTTTTCATCAGAAAGTTCTGTGTTCTGTATTTCAACTGAACTTATGCTGTCTTTTGTTGCAGTGGATGAAGAAATTGTCTGTCCGTTAAGAATTATATTTATAGAAGGTATGCCTTTGACATCTTCCATTATGAATGATATTGCAAGTGCATTTACATTTTGTTTTTTAGTATAAGTGTGTTCACTTATTCCTTTTCCAAAAACCCAGGTCTGCAGATACCTTTTGCTTTCACTTACAAAAGTGTTTGTGGTTCTTGGATAGCTGACTGCAAAATCAGAAAAATAATGTGCTGATATCACCCCACCTAATCCGCTTCCAATGTAACCTATTTCCTGTGTAAGCAGTATTCTCTGAAGTGAAGGGTCTTCTGGTTCTGTTAATCCAAGAAGTCTTGATCTTTCAGAACTCTCAATCCAGAATATGTATACAAGAAAAAATGCAAGGAATAAAAGCATAATACCTGGAACTATGGCTGCACTGCCTGCCTGCCCTTTTCTCCTCATAGGATTAATATAAAAGATAGTATTATATAACTTTAACTAATAACTTTTAGAACATGCTGTTAAGCAATCTGAAGAGTTACTTAAACCCTGAATTTTACAGTTTAATTTCAAAAAAAGGCTTTTCTGAATTAAGAGAACCTCAGGAAATTGCAGTAAACAAAGGACTTTTTAATGGGAAAAATCTTGTTGTTGCAAGCCCGACTTCTTCAGGAAAGACATTCATTGCTGAACTTGCAGGAATAAATAATATTCTCAATATGAAAGGAAAACTTCTCTATGTTGCACCTCTTAAGGCTCTTGCTTCTGAAAAATATAAGGATTTTAAAAATAAATACGAGCCTCTTGGGTTGAGAATTGCATTAAGTACCGGAGATATGGACAGCTATGAATCCTGGATTGGGAAATATGATATCATAATTGTAACTGCTGAAAAACTTGATTCAATGATAAGGCATGGTGCTCCCTGGCTTGATGATGTTTTTACTGTTGTAATAGATGAAATACACCTTCTAGATGATGCTGAAAGAGGTCCGACTCTTGAAGTTCTTATTACTCTTCTTAGGATTCTGCTTAGGAAATTCCAGATTATTGCACTTTCAGCAACAATAAAAAATGCAAAAGAACTTGCAGAATGGCTTGACGCAGAACTTGTTTTTAGTGAATACCGCCCTGTTGCACTTGAAAAAGGCGTTTATTATAATTCCGGCGTTTACCTTGAAGAGAGTGTTGTTAATTTTGACAATATTGTAAAGGATGATGTTTCAAATATTGTAATGAACTGTCTTAAAGAGAATAAGCAGTCTCTTGTTTTTGTTTCTTCAAGAAGAAGTTCAGAATCATCTGCACAGAAACTTGCTAAATCAGTTGCAAAAAAACTCAGCCAGAATGAAAAAGAATCTTTAAATGAACTTTCAAGAAAATTTTTAAGAGCAATGTCTCCCCCAACTGCACAGTGCAGGAAAAATTCGGAGTGCATACAGAACGGAGTTGCATTTCACCATGCAGGGCTTGTTTCAGAGCAGAGAGAACTTATTGAAGATAATTTCAGAAACGGAACTATAAAAACAATATGTGCAACACCAACTTTGGCGTGGGGCGTTAATCTTCCTTCGCAGACAGTTATAGTAAGGGATTTAAAGAGATTTTCAGGAAACGGGAGCTTATGGATTCCTGTTCTTGAAGTTCATCAGATGTTTGGCAGAGCAGGGCGTTCAGATTATAATGAAACAGGAAGAGCTTTGGCTGTTGCAAAAAACAGCAGTGAGGTTAAGTTTATACAGGACAAATATATTTATGGAGAAACAGAAGATATATACTCAAAGCTTTCACTTGAGCCAGTGCTTAGGGTTCACACGCTTTCGTTAATATGTGGTGGTTTTGCTGATGATATTAATTCTATTATGAAATTCATGGAAAAAACCTTTTATGCAAAACAATATCAGGATTTGGGTGAAATTGAGGAAAAAATAAGCGGGATTGCAGACATGCTTGTGGATTTTGGTTTTATTGAAAAATCAAAAGGAAAATTATATGCAACCCGTCTTGGAGAAAGAGTTTCACAGCTTTACCTTGATCCACTTACTGCAAGGCATTTCATAAATGCTGTTGAAGGATATGACGGTCATGATGACTTTGCTGTTTTATGTGCTTTATGCTTTACAAAAGAAATGGAACCTCTTTTCAGCATTCAGAAAGGAGATGAAACTGAAAAAGAAGTTCTTCTTTATGATAAATTCCTTGGGAATACTCCTTCTGAATGGGATTATTCCTATTATAACTTCCTAAGAGCATTCAAAACCGCAAAAGTGCTTAATGAATGGATAAATGAAAAAACAGAGGATGAAATCCTTGAAAAATATGGCATCTCTCCGGGACTGCTCAGATTTAAAATAGAAAATGCTGACTGGCTTGTTTATTCCATGAGAGAACTTGCTTTGATTACCGGCAAGAAGAACATTCTCAATGTCCTGACTAAACTGAGAACAAGAATAAAATATGGTGCTAAGGAAGAACTTCTTACTCTTCTCAAGCTTAGGAATGTTGGAAGGCAGAGGGCCAGGAAACTTTACAACAATGAAATAAAAACCATTTCTGATGTAAGAACTTCTGATTTTGAAAAGCTTTCTCTGCTTCTTGGAGAAAAATTAGCTCATGACTTAAAAAATCAGGTGGAAACTTCTTCTGGTAAATATGTTTTTTAGTCAGAACTAAACAAATTTAAATCTATTTAGGAATATAATAAGGTATTGTGAAATTAGCAGTAAAACTTTGGGACACCTATTACAAACACTACAAGAGGTTTCTTCTTTTACCCATGATACTTTTAACTGTGTTTTCTTCAGTTCTTATTTATAATTGGGCTTTAACCGGAGAACTGTTAAGAAAAGATTTTTCATTAAAAGGAGGAGTTACAGCAACATTTTATACTGAAAAGCAGGTTGATATGTATGAGTTTGAGCGTTATCTTGAAGCTGAAACTGGTTATGATGTTGGAGTCAGAGATATAAGAGATGTAATAACAAATGAAGTTAAGGGCTTCAGCATTGTCGGAGATGTAAATCTTGATATTGAGAATCTTAAGACATTAATTGAAAACTGGATAGAAGAGCCTCTTGGAGAAGATAATTACAGTTCAGGAAAACAAAGTTCAACATTGGGCGAAAAATTCTTTTCAGACGCAATCGTGATATTTTTAATCGCTTTTGTCCTTATGTCAATAATTGTATTCTTCTCGTTTAAGAATCTTGTTTCAGCATCAACAATAATTCTTTCAACACTTACTGATATTGTATGTGTGCTTGGTTTAATGAACCTTCTTGGCATGGATGTTTCAATAGCAACACTGGGAGGCATACTTATGATAGTGGGGTATTCAACAGATTCAGATATTTATATGTCAACTTATATGTGGAAAAGAAAAGAAAATGAACTTACAGACAGAATGAAGCATGTTTTCAGAACACAATCAATGATGTTTATCACGGCTTTTGTGGCATTTACAGTTATGTTTTGGTTTTCATCAGTTGATATGATAAAGCACATTGCTTTTGTGCTTCTTCTTGGGCTTATATTTGACTTTATTAACACATGGTTTGGAACATCAGCATTACAAAGAATTTATCTTGAGAGGAAGAAAAAATGAACAAGATTAAACTAAAAGAAATATTTACTAATTGGAAAATAATACTCATGCTACTGTTTTTGCTTTTTGCATATTCTTCTTTGGGGTTTAATTATGACAGAAACGGAGTTTATGTTCTCAATTCTTATGAACCTGCCACTGAAGTAATGCAGGGAGATATTATAATTGACATAAATGGAATAAAAATTAATAATCTTGAAGAGTATGAATATGCGCTGTCCCTTATATCTCCGGGAGATTACCCTATTATAACTGTCAAGCGTCCTCTTCTTTTTACATACACTCAGGTTGAGATTTATCCTTTTAAGGCAGAAGAAAAAAGAAATTCAACTTATCTTGGGCTGGCAGTTTCTGAAATACCTGTATCAAACCTTAAATTCGGACTTGAAATTGACGGAGGTACAAGACTTTTGCTTAAACCAGTTGAACATCTAAGCGAAAGTGATTTTGTTAATGTTGTTGAA
>JAQUSD010000015.1 GCA_028715295.1 Candidatus Nanoarchaeia archaeon | reverse complement strand
TAAGCAAGGAAGAAAGCCTTAAGATTCTGAAAACTTCTGAGAAAGGGCTTAGTGACAAGGAAGCTGTTGCAAGACTTGAAAAATACGGTAAAAATGTTCTTAAGGAAGGAAAAAAGACTACTCCCCTAAAGATATTTCTAAGTCAGTTCAAAAGTGTTATGATTTGGGTTCTTATTGTTGCTGCTTTAATTTCAGGATTTGTAGGAGAATTAATTGACACAATTGCAATAATCTCTATAGTAGTCATTAATGCGATACTTGGTTTTGTTCAGGAATATCGCGCAGAAAAATCAATTGAAGCAATCAAGAAAATGACTGCACCAAAGGCAATTGTAGTCAGAGAGGGTATTGAAAAAGAAATAGATGCAAGAGAATTAGTTCCTGGAGATGTCATAGTTATAGAAGCTGGTGCAAAGATTCCAGCAGATGCAAGAATAATAAAAGCAATAAATCTCAAAGTTGATGAGGCCTCCTTAACAGGAGAATCCACTCCTGTTGAAAAGTATGATTATTCTATTAAAAACAGTGCTGTAGTTAGTGAAAGAAAAAATATGATGTATATGGGCACAATTGCAACATACGGGCGAGCTTTTGCAGTTGTAACAACCACAGCAATGAAAACAGAATTTGGAAAAATAGCTGGATTAGTTCAGTCAATGGATTCTGAGGAAACTCCCTTGCAGAAGAAACTCAATAAGCTTGGTAAACAGCTGGTTTATATTACTCTTGCAATATGTGGGGGATTATTTCTCCTATGGTCAGCCAGGGAAACAAACTGGACAGAAATGTTCCTTACAGTAATCAGCCTTGCTGTAGCAGCAATACCTGAAGGACTTCCTGCTGTTGTAACAATAAGTCTTGCTCTTGGAATACAAAAGATGGCAAAACAGAAAGCGATTGTTAGAAAGCTTTCGGCAGTTGAAACTCTCGGAAGCACAAGTGTAATATGTTCAGATAAAACAGGAACATTAACGCAGAACCAAATGACTGTAAAAAAAATCTTTGCTGATGGAAAAATTTTCAATGTAACTGGAGAAGGTTATAAACCTGTGGGGGATATACTCGAAGGAAACAAAAAAGTAAAAGCAGTTGCGGGGCTTGGATTAACATTAAAAACAGGTGTGCTCTGCAACAATGCTGAGCTTCACAGAAAAGACAAGGAATGGGGTATAATAGGTGACCCAACGGAAGGCGCTCTTATTGTTTCTGCTGAAAAATCAGGTTTTAACAAACAGGTTCTTGAAAAAGAATACAAATTTGTCTCAGAAATACCATTTGATTCAAAAAGAAAAAGAATGAGTGTAATTCTAAAAAATAAAAACAAAAAATATGCTTTTGTAAAAGGAGCAACAGACGCTCTTCTTTCAGCATGTTCACACGTCCTGGTTAATGGTAAAACCTTAAAAATGACTTCTGAAAAAAAGAAAGATATTCTAGATACAAATGAAGCTTTTGGAAATGAAGCGCTTAGAGTTCTTGCAATGGCTTACAAAGAAGTCAAAGGAAACAATCATTCAGTTAATAAAATAGAAAAAAAACTTGTATTTTTAGGACTGCAGGCCATGATAGACCCGCCAAGAAAAGAAGTGAAAGATGCAATAAAAACATGCAGGGATGCAGGTATAAAAGTTGTTATGATAACAGGAGACCACAAAAACACAGCAATAGCAGTTGCACAGAAAATAGGATTAATGAATAAAAGAAGCATTGCAATAACTGGTGACGAGCTTGAAGCAATGTCTGATAAAGATTTAGAAGATGCAGTTGAAGATATAAGGGTGTATGCAAGAACATCCCCAGAACATAAAGTCAGGATTCTTGAAGCATTTAAGAAAAAAGGACATATTGTTGCAATGACAGGTGATGGGGTTAATGATGCTCCTGCACTTAAAAAAGCGGATATAGGGATTGCAATGGGCATTACTGGGACAGATGTTACAAAAGAAGCTTCTGAAATGGTTCTTGCTGATGACAATTTTGCAACAATTGTAAATGCAGTGAGAAATGGAAGAAATATATACCAGAACATTACTAATTTTATAAAACTCCTTCTTTCTGCAAATTTTGGCGAAATAGCTATTGTCACAGTTGCTGTGATAGCAGGGCTTCCAATTCCTTTTCTTCCAATACAGCTTTTATGGCTGAATCTTATCACTGACGGACTTCCTGCAGTTGCACTAAGTGTTGACCCTCCTGAAAAAGACATTATGAAACGAAAACCAAGAAAAACAAATGAAAACATATTACAAAGAATAGCACTTTTCCTTATATTTACAAGTGTTATTGTAACAATAACAACAATGCTTGCTTATATAATTGAATACAACACCACAGATGTTCTTGAAAAAGCAAGAACAATAGCGCTTACTGTTTTGGTTACATTTGAATTATTTTTTGTATTAAACTGCCGTTCAGAAAAAAAATCAGCGTTTAGCAGTATAACTTTTTCAAACAAAAAACTTATACTGGCAATATTATTGTCATTTGCAATGCACTGTATGATTATTTATGTTCCTTTCTTTCAGCCAATATTTGACACAGCAGCTCTTGACTTTTTTGACTGGATTACAGTTCTTGCATTTTCAGCGCCTGCACTTTTCATATTTCCAAAGTTCTTTTTTAGAGACAAGCAAAAGGTATAAATAAATAGGAATTTCTGGATTTAATAATGAGTTTTGAAGAATCAATAAATATTCTTGACGAACTTGTTAAGACAACAATATCTAAGATAGGTGAGAACCAGAACATTGAATGGATTATAAAATCAGTTTATAATCAAAACAAGGATGATTTAAACAATTTCTGGAAGTCACTAATGCTTGAACTTAACTTTATAGATCCTGAAGTGACTGAAATGTTTGAAGAATTTGACAAAATCAGCGGAAAGCATAACTCAGTTTACCACTACATTCTCAACATAGCTAATTTTTCAGAAAAGAATTACCTGTGGGATTTTGCTGAAAGCATTGGGATAGAAAACAAATATGGAAAGCTTTGCAGGAAAAACCCAAAATTAGAAAGATTACTTTAATGCATTTGCAAATGATTTTTTAAATTCAGCCAAATCATCTGAAATTCTTTTGGTTGCATTTTTAACTGCTGCTTCAGGAGCTGATTTTGCTCTTACAAAAAGATGTGATTTGTCCTCAAGAGGGTGGTCTCTCTTGTACGCTGCAAAGGTTACATTATTTGATTTAAGAAGTTCATCTTTCAAAAGATTTCCAACAGAGTGATGGTCCACTTCGCTGAATACAAGTTCAATTTCACTCTTCGATTTATCAACTACTTCAATTTTCATGTTCATTAAGTAAAAGGATTTGCTTTATAAGGTTTTCTGATTAAAATATAACTCCATTAGATACATTAATATAAATACCAATAATTATATAAAAAAGACAAAAATCGTAATTTACAATGAAAAGCGCTGTCCTGTTTGAAAAGACTAAGTCTAAGGTTCTTGAAAAGGGAGAACTCTACTCCACAGGATTAAATAATGGTTTCTGGGGCAATAAGACTGAGTATGCTAAGCAGCTGAATTCCTATGCTGTAAACTATGCAAAGAAAAAAGTAAAGGAAGCAACAGCAAGGGACTTTATAGTATCAAAAGCGGTTGGTGCTATTGAAGGACTTAATGATGCAATAAACTCTTACTACAACAGGCTCAGGGATTTATTATCTGGTTTTTATCCTGAAGCAATAAAAGAGATTAAATCACCTGAAGAACTATCAAAATTTTTTATACCTCTTGAAAAAGACATCATTAACAGAAAATTAAACCTATATGGTGAATCAATGGGCGCTGATATGAACACTCATGATAAAAAAGCTGTTTTAAACTCAATAAAAACTCTTGACTGTCTTATTTTACAGAGAAAAGAATTGATTAATTATGTTGAAAAAGAAATGAGCATTATTGCACCAAATTTAGCTGAAATTGCGGGAGGTGTTATTGGTGCAAAACTAATGTCTTCTGCAGGAGGTTTGGAAAACCTTGCAAAAGCAACAGCAAGCAGAATACAGGTTATTGGGGCTGAAAAAGCAATGTTCCGCCATTTAAAACAAGGTGCAAAACCCCCGAAGTATGGATTAATAATGCATCACCCTTTAATATCAGAAGCTCCAAGAGAGATGAAAGGAAGATTGGCAAGAACACTTTCATCAAAAATAGCAATATGTGTTAAAGTTGATTTTTATTCAAAAGGAAAAAATGTAGCATCAGATATGAAAAAAGAATTAGAAAAAAGAGGTAAAAAATGAGAACAATTAAAAAAACAGATATAAACAACCTGTATGCAATAGACAAAAATCTTTGTACACTGAATACTGTTCCGGGTTTTAAATCATATGATGAAAAAACAATCAAAATAAAAAAAGATGAATACAGGTTCTGGAATCCTAAAAAATCAAAGCTTGCTGCTGCAATACTAAAGCAAATAAAAGGAATCCAAATAAAAAAAGATGACAACATTCTATATCTTGGGGCCGCATCAGGCACAACAGTTTCACATATAAGCGATATTGTAACAGAAGGGTTTATTTACAGCGTTGAAATGTCGCACACACCATTAAGAGACCTCATTCTTGTTGCTGAAAAAAGGAGAAACATTATCCCAATACATGGTGATGCAAACAAACCAGAAGAATATTCAAATATAGTTGAAAAATGTGATATTGTCTACCAGGACATTGCACAGAAAGAACAAACTAAAATCTTTCTTAAAAATGTGTTAAAGTATCTTAAAAAAGAGGGTATAGGCATGCTCTGTATTAAATCAAGGAGTATTGATGTTGTTAAAAAACCTGATGAAATCTACAAAATAGTAGAAGAAGAGCTCAAAAAATCAGTAAAGATTATTGATGCAAAGAAGCTTGAGCCGTTTGAAAAAGACCACATGTTTTTTGTTATTCATAAATCCTGATTTCCAAAAATTTTAAGTGCTGTTCTTATTGTTTCAAGTCCTGCATTAACCTTATCTTCAAGTTTTAACCTCCCAGGCAGTTCAACAGTAAATGAATGGGAGGTGTAATTCTTAAATAAAAAAGAATCAAAGCTTGTAGGCTCTTTATATTCTTCATGCCTGCAGTTTTCAGGATAGTAAATAACCCCATCTGAATTAGGTTCCCCCCATATTTCATTCCACTTGCATACGGGAACATATAACAAAACATTGTCTATTATATAATTTCCAATTCTTTTTGAAACATTCATACACGCCTCATAAAGGTAATAATTATCAGGATTACCCTCTTCCCCCGAACCTGTTTCATGAAAATCCATTGCAAATTCATAGCTTAAAGGACCTGAAACAAGAGATTTTTTAATAAGTTTAATTTCATCTGTCTTTGCATCAACAAAGTCCCTGTTTAAGTTTACCTCATTATAATTAGTATCATTATTATTGTCAAATCCTGTTGGGTTTACACAGGGATAAACATGAAAAGTAAATTTATTGCCATATTTTTGAACTTCTTTCTTAAGGAATTCAAGAAGAGTAAATACTCCACTGGTTTCATCTCCGTGTATCCCTGCTGAAAGAACAACATACATGTTTTTTTCCTTTTCCAAAGATAATCTTGTATAATGGGTATTTGATACCATTTCCAATTTCACCTATTTTATCAATAAAATATTGATTCTTGTCAAAAGTATCAATTTCAGCAATTATCTCTTTGTAATACTTTGAATTTTTCAAAGGAATTTACCCTAAAAGTTCTACAAAACTAAACTAATTTAAAACCTTCTAAGGAGCTGTTTAAAAAAAATAACAAATGTTTTAAATCAAAAAACCCATTAATTTAATATGGACAATACTACACCAAATCCATTTCAAAAAATTCTTCTTGTCCTTATAGCAATAGTTTCTGCTTTTGGCATAGGGCTGATTTATTATTCAATGCAGACGAATATAGAGCAGACATGGACTGCTATTACAGCCATGTTCACATGGCTCGGAGTTATCATACTCATGGTAATCTCAGGACAGATAGAAGATATAAGAAAAAAGCCAAAGAAATAACTGTTTTAAGGCATAAAAACGTAAAAATAGAAAACTAGATTGGCGATACAAGGCTGTTGATGAAACTTTTAAAAATCTTTCTTAAGATAATATATCATTAAAGGTGATAAAAAATGAGTGATAAAGTACAACCCATATTCATACTGCCTGAAGGCACAAGCAGAACTTCAGGAAAAAATGCTCAAAGAATGAATATTATGGCTGCTAAAGCAGTAGCTGAAACTGTAAGAAGCACTCTTGGTCCAAAAGGCATGGACAAGATGCTTGTTGATTCTCTTGGAGATGTTGTAGTTACAAATGATGGAGCTACAATATTAAAGGAAATTGAAATTGAACATCCTGCTGGAAAAATGGTTGTTGAAGTTTCAAAAACGCAGGAAGAAGAAGCAGGAGATGGAACAACAACCGCGGTAGTTATTGCAGGAGAACTCCTTAAAAGAGCTGAAGATTTAATGGAGCAGAATGTCCATCAGTCAATAATCACAAAGGGTTTTACAATAGCTGCTGAAGAAGCGCAGAAAATACTTAATGAATTAGGACAGAAAATCACAACAGAGGATACTGAAAACCTTGAAAAGATAGTTATAACAGCAATGACTGGCAAAAATGTTGAAAGTTCAAAGGAAAAACTTGCAAAGCTTCTTGTAAAAGCAGTACAGCAGATTGTTGACAGAAACAACAACAGGATTTTGATTAACACAGACAACATAAAAATTGAAAAGAAAACTGGTGGAAGCATGGAAGAAACTGAACTTATTGACGGAATTGTTGTTGATAAGGAAAGGGCTCATCCAAACATGCCGGATATTGTTAAAAAAGCAAATGTTCTGCTTTTAGAATCAGCTCTTGAAGTAAAGGAAACTGAAAGTGATACTAAAATCAACATATCCAGCCCTGAACAGTTAAGAGCATTTATGGATGAAGAAGAAAAAACCTTAAGAGATATGGTTAAAAAAATAAAGGAGCTTAAGGCAACTGTTGTTTTCTGCCAAAAGGGAATTGATGACGTAGTACAGCACCTTCTTGCAAAAGAAGGAATTCTTGCAGTGAGAAGGGTTAAGCGCTCTGACATTGAAAAGCTTTCGAGAGCAACAGGAGGACAGATAGTTACAAAACTTGAAGATGCAGTTAAGGAAGATATAGGTTATGCAGGATTGGTTGAAGAACTAAAAGTCGGAGATGAACAGATGACATTTGTAAGAGAATGCAAAAATCCTAAAGCAGTAACTCTCCTTTTGAGAGGCGGAACTGAACATGTTATTGATGAGCTTGAACGTTCCATTGATGATGCATTAGGAGATTTAAGAGCTGTTATTGAAGACCAGAAAGTTGTTGCAGGTGGCGGAGCTCCTGAAATCGAAGTTTCAAGACTTATAAGAAAATATTCTGAAACAATAAGTGGAAGAGAACAGCTTGCAATAAAAGCTTTTGCAGATGCTTTGGAAATAATACCAAGAACTCTTGCTGAAAATGCAGGCATGGACCCTATTGACATATTAATAAAACTGAAAGCAAAGCATGAAGAAGGTATGAGATGGGCCGGAGTAAATGTTTTCGACAATAAAGTAAGTGATATGTGGGAACTAGGAGTAATAGAACCACTAAGAGTCAAAAAACAGGCAATGAAAAGCTCAGCTGAAGTTGCAACAACAATATTAAGAATTGATGATGTTATTGCAGCTGGAAAATTAAAGAATAAAGATGCAGGAATGCCTAGAGGAATGGGTGGCATGCCTGACATGGAAGGAATGATGTAAAAGTCATTCCAAATTTTATTTTTTAAATTTCTCCAATATTTTTTATTCCTAGATAATTTTTTATACTCTGAAATGCATATTCTAAGTAATGAATGACGAAGCATATTCTCCTGACAACACGCTTCTAAGAAGAAGCATAGAAGACTTAACCAATCAGGTTAACAAGATGATTGGTATAAATATGTCTTTGCAGTCAAAAATGGTTGAACTTCTCATAAAAATAACTGATTTGATTGAAGAAACCAAAGAAATGACTACGCTTCTTAAGATGGCAAGCGGTGGCGGTGAAAAAGAAGAAACTAAGCCCGGCATTGATGTTGAACTTATAGGCAAAATGCTTGAACAGAACCAGAAGCTTCTTGAAAGAATAGCAACAATTGAAAACCAGGTTAAAAAAGTTTACAGGCACCAGGTGCTTGAAAAAATAAAAGAAAAAAATCAGGTTCAGAAAAGGTAAATCATTGAAAATGTGGTTAAAGATACTAAAACAGGATGCAATTATGAAAAAACAAAAAAAAAGAAAACTACATATACCTGAATCAAAGATTATTCTTGCAGAGCTTATACTTGTTCTTGTTGTGCTTACCTTTGTTGAAGCGCCTAAATTCACTCTTTATCCAAACATAACTCCAATTATAATAATAATGTCTCTGCTTTTTGTTATTGTCTGTGCAGTTTTAAATCCTGAAATATTGGAAATAAAGAAAAACAGAAAATATCTCGGAATTGTTATGGTAGTAATATCAACTTTCCTTTGCATCTGGATGATATCCGGAGAAGAAGGGACAATGATTCAGGGCATTATAGAAACAATATTGGTTGCAATGCTTTACATAGGTGCTTTCAGTATCTTATTGAAAGACTAACTTCAACATAAAAGTTATAAACACAGAAACACAAGGATAATAATAATGACTAATAAAAAAGGAATAACACCAGTTGTAGCAGTAGTTCTTCTGCTTATGATGACTGTTGCAGCTGCTGCAGGTGCATACTTCTGGATGAATTCAATAACAAGCAGTCTTCAGTCCCAGTTTGGTTCAAGAGTCACAGATATATTTGGAAGTGTTGAAATACACACTGTTCTTATGACATGCAATGCAACAACAAATACAATGTCCCCTCTTATAATAAATGACGGACCTGGAAACATACCTTCAGGAGCATGGATAGCTATTCTTTCAGACCAAACTGGAAGCCAGTTAAGCTATAACAGGACAGATAATGTCCCCCAGATTAATGCAAATGACTTATTAAGCTTCACATTTGACTGGGATCATGGAACCCCTGCTGTTAGTCTTCTGAATAGCACAAGATACTCCATAAGTGTTGAAAACATAGCAACAAATGCAAAAACATCTTACACGTGCATCCCAAGTGGAGCAAACAGTTAATTTTTAAGTTTTGTGTGCTAAATTCTTATTATGAGAAAAAAGTATTACAGAGATGATGATGACGGAAGCTGGAAGTTTGTAACTGTAAACGACGATGAAGAAAGAGAACTTACAGAACAGTTCATAAGAGAATATGCTGTGTTAATCAAAAAAATAGAACAGGCTCTAAGCAAATGCGATCAGAAATATGTCTCTGATATATTCAACAAAATTGCCTCTCCTGTTGATGCTAAATTTGAAGAAATTCTAACAAATAGAAGGGATGAGGCCAAATACGGCAAGGAAAAACAGAAAAAACTACCATCAATACAGGAATAGAAACATTATTTAAAAAAGAAAGTTTACATTTAGAGTATATGAATAAAGCACAATCAAACATACTCGCCGTTGTTCTTATGTCAGGAATTGCGATAGTTATAGTTTCTGCTGTTCTTGTATGGGGCAAACCTTTAATTGACAAGTCTTCTGATAAAATCTCAATGCAGAATATAATAAACACTTTGCAGAATGTTGATGAAAAAATAGTTTATGTTGCATCCAATACAGGCTCTCAAAGATTAAGAGTTGATGTTTCTGGTTTAAGTGAGATTTATCTTGATGAAGCAGACAATTCAATAGTATTCAGGTCTATAACAAGAATGCCGCTTGTTGGTTCAGTTGAATGGGTTCCTTTAAACACATATGAACTTCCTGATGAAAAAGAAACCTTAACTATAAATACAACTAGTACAGCATGCACATGTGGTTCAACATGCGGGTTGGATTATAGCGGTTTATGCAGTTCATGCACTGGAGAAATTAAACATGGGACAGCTACAATAAACACAACCGCAACTTCAGTCCATGTATGTACAACAAATGGGGTTGAATACAACCGGATTTGCTTTAACACCACACAAGGAGTTATCCCTACACTAAACTGCTATGGAGAAAATGGATTATGGCTTCAGGATTCTGTAAATTATAGAATAATCTATGTAGACAGAACCTCTGGGAATGAAGCGGTTCTTGAAGGTGCTGAAGTTGAAAATATAGGAATACAAGGCAGAGATGTTCCAGGGATAATTGCTGGTAGGCTCACCCCAGCGCAGGATTTGTATGAAGTCAGGTTAAGATTAAAATACAGAGGGTTGGAAGATGAAAATGGTATGATAAACAGAATAAGACTTTCATGTGGTGTAAACTGCTTTTATTCTTCATCAAAAACCACTTTTATGAAATTAACATACAACAGCACAAGAACAATGGACACCATCAGTGAAACCTATATAAAAGTGGAATTTGAATAATAATGTAGTATGGCAGTAGATCTTTCTAAAATAATGAGGAGAATGAAGGAAACAGAAGCTAAGGAAACTCCTGCTTCAAAGCCAGAAATAAAGCAGGAAGTTAAAGAAGAACCTCAGGAACAGCCAGTATCTAAAAAACAAACGGTTTCTACTGAAGAAGGTAGCGAAGGACAAGCGTCAATTGATATTTCACAAGCCAGTGGAGAAACAGGGTATAAAGCAATAAAGATATTTGGAGAAGCAAAAGCAGGTGTAGGCAAACATCTCATATCCAATGAGCTTGTTGAAAAAATTAAAAAAGTAAATGAAGTTTACCCTCTGATTACACTTAATATAAATAAAAAAGATTACACTTTTGCATGGGCAAACATAAGATGGAACCCCCAGTTAAATGCTCTTGTATATTATGTAAATGAACCAAAGCTTACAAAAGAAGAAGAAGTAATATTAAGTGATGCAAAAAGAATACTTCAGGAAAAGCTTGACATTTCTTTTGCAAAAATAAGAAAAGAAGAAGCATACGACTATCTTATGGAAAAATTCAGGAAACTTATGAAGGAGATGAATTATAAAATCACACCTGAAGCAAGACTTAAACTTGAATATTTCATGTATAGGGATTTTGTAGGACTTGGAAATGTAGAACCTATGATGCATGACCCGAATATAGAAGATGTTTCATGTGATGGTATAAACATCCCTTTATTTATATATCACAGAAATCCAATATACGGAGAAATACAAACAAATGTGGTTTTTGAAGACAAGATAGGGGTAGATGCATTTGTAATGAAGCTCGCACAGAAATGTGCAAGGTCCATAAGCATTGCACAGCCACTTCTTGATGGGGCACTGCCTGATGGAAGCAGAGTTCAGGCAACACTTGGAACAGATATTGCTATGAGAGGTTCAAACTTTACAATAAGAAAATTCACTAAGGAACCTATTACTCCCATAACTGAAATGAACTTTGGAACAGGAAATGCAGAAATAATGGCTTATTTATGGCTTGCAATTGAGAACAGGCTTTCAGTTCTTGTAGCAGGACCTACTGCAACGGGCAAAACCTCATTTCTTAATGCAATGTCATTATTCATAAAATCAGAACTTAAAATAATAAGCATTGAAGACACTGCAGAGTTAAGACTCCCCCACCCAAACTGGATACCTGAAGTAGCAAGAGCATCATTCGGGAAAGGAGGTTATGGGGAAGTCAGCATGTTTGATCTTCTTAAAGCATCTCTTAGACAGCGTCCTGACTATATCATAGTTGGTGAGGTAAGAGGTGAAGAAGCTTATGTCATGTTCCAAGGTATGGCTACTGGCCACCCATCACTGGGAACACTTCACGCGGATTCGCTTAATGCAATTGTAGACAGGCTCACAACAAAACCAATAAGTCTTCCAAAAGCACTTATACAGAATCTTGATGTTGTTGTTTTTCTTGTGCTTACCAAAATTGGAGGGGAATACATAAGAAGAGTAAAGGAAATAGTTGAAATAATAGGTTATGATTATAAGACAAAAAGTCTAGTAACAAATACGGCATGGACATGGAAACCTGAAAAAGATGAATATGTCCACACAAAAAGCATTATTCTTGATAAAATAAGGGAAAGAATGGGTTATTCAATTGATGACTTAAAGCAGGACTTGGCAAACAGAATAAAAGTTCTTGAATGGCTTCAGAAAAATAATGTTACCAATTACAAGGAAGTTGCAGTTTATCTTAAAACATATTATTCAAACCCACAGTATATTACCAAACTTGTTCTTCAGGGAGGAAGTCCAAATCAGCTAAAAGGAGAGAATGTTTAATGAATAAAAAAGCACAGGCTACATTTGGTGATTTTGCATTAAAAACCTATGCTATGTTAAAGCCTGTTACTGACAAGTATAAGAATTACTTCAAAGATATTGAACTTGATTTAAAAAGAGCTGAAATGCCTTATACACTTGAAGAATATTTCTCACTTGCTGTTTTTGCAGGCATAGTTGGATTTGTAGGCTCTTTAGTAGGAGTCACTGTTTTTGTAACTCTGCTGACATCAGATATTCTAATCTCAATTATTTTCGCATGTCTTATTGCAGTTTTTGTAGGCACAGGAGCAATATCATTATTTTATTTTTATCCTACACAGGTTGTTGCTGGGAGAAAAAAGAAAATAGATAATTCTCTACATTTCGCCACAATATACATGTCAACGCTTGCAGGAACAGGAGTTCCTCCATACCTTATATTCAGTATAATGTCGCGTTTCAAGGATTTAGGTGAAATTGCAATTGTAGCAAGCAGGATATGGAGGGATATTGACACTTTTGGACTTGATTTAGTTGAAGCAATAACAAGGGCCGCTTCCCGTTCTCCTTCTGAAAAACTAAGAGAACTTTTTTTTGGTATAAAAGCAACAATAACCTCCGGAGGAGACTTGAAAAAATACCTTATTGAGAAATCAAAAGGTTATACAACTGCGTACAGAAGAAGCTTGCAGGAATATGTTAAAACACTTTCAATTTTTATGGAGATGTACATCACAGTGGTTATTGTAGGCTCTATATTTGCAGTAATTTTAACAACCATAATGTCTCTTGTGGGGGGTTCAATGGGGGATATCAAAATAATACAAATGGTGCTCGTTACAGTAGGGCTTCCATTTGCATCAGCAGCATTTGTTGTTCTGCTTAAAACAATAGCGCCATGAATAGAGAAATACTTTCAGGAATAATTGGAGGAATTGCAGGAGGAGTATTAAGCCTGATTTTTATAATTATGTCAGGCTTTTCAGCAGTAAATGTTCTTTTTATGGTTATGATAATCCTCATAGGAGCCATAATACCTTATTCATTTTTTTCGTATGTAACAGCTCAGAAAATTTCAAAAGCTGAAGACCAGTTTCCAAGTTTTTTAAGAGATATTTCAGAATCAATAAGAGCAGGAATGTCAATACCTCAGGCAATAGGAAACGCAGCCAAAACAGAATACGTTGGTATGACTGCTGAAATCCAGAAAATGGACAACATGATTAGCTGGGGCGTTCCTTTCCCAGATGCAATAAAATCCTTCCAAAAAAAATTTGAGAGAAGCCAGTATATCTACAGAGGAATTTCAATCATACTCCAGTCATTTTATGCAGGAGGAAAAGTTTCTGATGCAATGGATTCAGTAGCAGATAATACAACTATTTTAAGAGAAGTAGAGCTTGACAGGGAATCAGTGCTTAAAGAACAGCTGATTATAGTTTATGTTATACACCTTTTATTTGTAGGTATAATAGTTGCAATGTATAAAATACTTATTCCTTTAATAAGTGTTGGCGGAGGTGCTGAAGCAGGCATGGCTAATTTTCTTGGAGAAGCTCCTGATACAACTTATTTCAAAACACTTTTTCTTTTAACAATATCAATACAGTCAGTATGCAATGGGATTGTTGCAGGAGTTGCAAAATCAAATTCTGTTTCTTCAGGATTAAAACATTCCGGGGTTATGCTTGCAATAGGACTTGCAGCATACACAGCATTTATACTTCCTAGCGAATTTGTGGTTGATGTTGAAGTCTCAAAAAAAGTAGTAATTTCCGGAGAAGAAGTTTCTTTAAGCGGAGTTGTAAAACTTGATGACCAGCCTCTTGGAAATGCAAATGTTGTAATTGATATTGGCGGTTCTGTAAGTGAAATGAAGACAGACATATCTGGAAAATTCAGTAAAAAATTCAATGCCCCACAGATGATAGGGGTTTTGGAGATTAAGATAAATATATTCTACGAAGAAAAAAGTGCTGAAAAGGTGATTAGCATTGCGATTAAATAAAAAAGCACAGGTTGATGTTGACTCTCTTCTCTCGTATATTGTATATCTTTTTTTTATATTCTTTACTATAAATTACATACTGGAACTTACAAATCCTTTTAGAGACATAATTGACAACCAGATTCAGGAAAAGCGTTCTATAATACTTTACAAGAGATTTCAGAAAGCTGAACTGCCTTACATATATTTCCAAAACTTATGCAATGAAAGTGTTCCTCCATTTTATAACTTTTATGCGGAATACACAATCAAATCTTTTTTGTTTTCGGGAAATGACAAATATAATTTACTCCCAAATGAGACAGAAGGCGCGATTCACTTTTCAAGAAGTGAAAAAGAGCTTAATATAATAGCAGGAAGTATTTCAGAAGTATACAATACCACATTAATCCTTGAATTTCCAGGATGGCTTTCAATATCTGTTGAAACAGATATTGATTCAAATGATTATGTAAATTACACTATAAACAGACAGGGAAACCACATTTATAACATGTCTCTTAATTTTGGGGGGGAGGATATAGACAGGGTCATATTCAAAACGCAGAAAGATGAGGACAGCATTGTAACAATACAGGAAATAACAGGAATCCCTCTTGAAAATGTTTACTTGGGATATGATTTCAAATTCATGAGTTCATGCGGAGAAGAAATACCCAGCACAAAAAAAGCTACGGTTCAGTATATTTCAGCAATACAAAAAAACCAGACATCTGCAGCAGCAGTCATAAAAATAAACGGTTGGTGGTATTATTAATAAAAAGGGTTTTATGAAGTCATTTGAAGCAATAGCATCAATTCTGCTAGTGGTAGGAATATATTCTGCTATAAGCCAGTCAGTTACTTTAAATCTCTACGGCTTAAGAACAAACCCGGATTATATTGGTGCAAAAGCTCTTGAAGCATTTGAACGTATAGGCGGACTTAATTCAATGGTAAGGAATTATGACATCAAAGGATTAACTTCAATGGTTTCTTATGTACTCCCTCCTGAAATAAGAAGTGATTTGTTTCTTGAATTCTCAACAAACTTAAATGTAAAAAACACCTTAAACAAAACCATATTTCAAAACATAGCCTTTACGTATAACTTTCCGAAATATGTTGATAAAGATTCGATTTCAGTAAAATCACTTTCAAAAAACTATCAGGTAAATCCGTTATGGAGATGGAAAAGAAACAAAATTGAAATATTGAATAACTCCACAAACGCAAAAACAAACATGATTTTAAGAATAGAAAACATAACTCTTGACAACGCAGAAGAAACCAGTGGTTCAACTGTTGTTGTTTATGAAAACAGCAATGAGTTAGATTACAGTATTTTTTCATGGCTTGAACACGGAAATACAATCAACGCAACCCTGGATGTAAATATTGGAAAAATGAACCCTTTTGAATCAAAAACATTGTATGTCTACTATTCAAACAGCGAATCCCCTTTCACAACATCTAAAAACCAAAGCAGTTCCGGAAGCACTTATTCTGATGTTGACATACTAAAATTCAATTATGAAAATTCTTCAAGGGCTGATGTTTATATTTATCTTTCAAATACAACAGCTAATTTTGAAGAAAAAATGATGATGATATATACAATTGGTGCTGGGAGAGCTTCAGATTATAACTCAACATTAACTTCCTATAATAACACAGGGGTTAGTATAAAACTTGTGGAAAATACTGTAAAAGAAGGCAGTGTTCCTTCTTCATTACAGCGTCCATCACAGTATTACAGCACAGAGAAAATGGTGGTTGCTGGAGACATAAATACAAAAATAAAGATAGATATATGGTACATATATTGAGAGGTTAAAATGAACAATAAAGGGCAGTTTTTTGTGTTGGGCATGATAATCGGGCTGGTTGTAATAGTTTCGATAATAAATGCAATAACCATACCTTACGAGTTTTCAGTAAGCCTAACTGAAAATGAAAGGCTTGCGCTTGAAAAATATGACATTATGAAGAACTATCTTGAATCAGCAGTCAAGCATCTAAGTGAAAAATGGAACTATTTCTCTTTGAATCACAAAATAGAATACACTATAAACAGCAACTGTGAAATTGAAGCTGAAAAACCCTGGAGTCTAAGCTTTAATATTGACAGCGATACAGACAAAAACTCTTTAAGAATTATTGGTGAAAACGGAGAATTAAAAAGCCAGGTGTACTGGGAGAATATAAGTTCAGCAAGCGGGAAAGTGTATTTTTATGATTCAATCGGGGATACAAGCAAAACGTACAGTCTTTATTACAATGTTCCTGAACCAGAAAGTTCATCTTTAAACAGAAAAGCTGAATATACAGGAATAAATTATTACAAAAACTCAACAGCTTTTATTGTTGAAACAGATTACTATTACGCTGTTGTTGATTTAACAAAAAACGGGGTTATTAGTTCTGTGATAAGCACATTGTCAGGAAAAAAACTGTTTTCAGATTCATTTAATGTATACAATAACGCTTACCAAAGTTCAGGAGGAACTGCAACTCTCCTTTCTGAATCTTACGGGCCTGTTTTTGTAAATATAAGGACACGAAGTTCTGAATTTGGGGTTGATAGGGCTGTTGTTATTAATGAATATCTTTTTTTCAATGACAGGATAATATCCAGGATTAATGCAACTTACAGGGATGAATCAACTGAAATTGAAATAAAAATTTCTCCAGCATGTTCATCTTCGTACAATGTATCTCTTGGTGATGGAACTCTTTATTCAGGCTGGTGCGATGGAGGAGATGTTGATGAAGAAGGATATACTGAAGAGCAGTCATACATCACACTATATGGTGATGAAGATGCTGTTTCTATATTAACTGATTACAGCAAATGGAATGCTGAATATTATTTTTACAGCATAAAAACAATTCCTTCAGAAATAATAACCTTTAAATCAAACTCAACAAGCATGCAGGAATACAGCTCTGAAATTTTAATGGTATTTCACACCCCCAAGAATTCAAGAACATATTCATACAATGATTTTGTAATTGAGAGATGTTCAGAAATAATTACCAACTCAACATTACACAAAATAAGCAGTGATATGGAACGTGCAAATAATTACATACTTAGTGAAAACACAGCAAAAGGTTTTGGGGGCAGTTTAGGGAGTTCCCTTCATGCCATCAACCCTGAAGTAAATGCAATGCAGTCAGACTGGTATGGACATGGTATAAACTCACAGAATTTTACAATAACTGAAACTGCGGGAGCTCAAAGAACAAATTTTTTAGTTAAAATAAGCATATCCTCAAATCTGGATGAATTCCCAGATATGGTAATCCCACAGAATACTTTAAGGGATTCAATTGGACTTTATTATTCCAATCAAAAAATTTCATCAGATATTGAATGGACTGACGCAGACACAAGAACCGGTGAAATAAGTTTTCTTGTAAACATGTCAGCATATGAGGAGAAAAACTATGAACTCAGATATTATTAAAACCATTATAATAATTGGATTGGGGGTTTTTCTGCTCTCAGCAGTTTATTCTGCAGTATTTAGATGTGGTGATATGTGTTATGGAGATGTTGACAACCCCCCCTGTGATACAAATAGTTCTTATTTCAACCAGACAGGCCCTTGGAATTGGATAGCGGGAGACACATTTAATTTAACGCTTAATATTGGAACCTACACCAGCACTGACAAATTAAGAATATTAAAAATGGCTGGAAATTTCTATGGCTTTTATCCAACAAGCACAGCTACATCCTACATATATTATGCACATGACTGGGAATCTTCATTATCTGGCGCTAGAATAGAAACATTTTATACAATAACCCAGCCATATATAGTTAACCAAACTGATGAATATATCACATACGCACACCACATGTACAACTACACAGGACTACGTCCGATAAGAGAAGCATGGCTTTACACTCAAATCAACAGAGGGGCAAACACAATCAAAGAATGGTGGGAAATAACATGTGAAGAAGGATATGCTCAGGAAGTTTATGTAAGATACTCACTTATACAACACTCAAATTATAGAGCGGGAATACACTGGTGTCCAGGACATTATGGGCCTGAACAATGGACAGCCGGAAGCAGAATATGCAACACAACATTTATGGACAGAAGATTTGTTGCACTTTGGAACAACTCAGACACAGGCTCAAATAATCTTTTACTCATGACAAGCTGGGACAGCAATGACACTGCACCAGGAACCTTTGGAAATTACGGGACAACTATAAGCTGGAACGGCATATACTTGGTACGTCCAACATGGTATTACAGATGTTCTGGCAGTCTTGAAAATCATACATTTCCTGCACTTTACCACAAAGGACATTATATTGCTGGTTATGATTCCACTGATTCAGATGAAGATGGTGTTCCTGACATGATTATGGCTTTAATAGATGAATATTACCCGCAACAGCATGCTTGCGGAGATGATGGGGTGGCAGATACTTTTTATAATGGAACACTAGCAGGGACATCACACTTCTGTTATGAAGGCAATTACTTAAACCAGCAGATAGATGCAAACGAAACACTTTGCAGTTATTACGGCTATGACTGGTTCAGCGACAGCAATATACCAGGGACTTACACATTTACAAACGATAATGAAGGTGATGAACCTTCAGGTTGGGATGTGTGGTACAACAATGGGGTTGTTGAAGTTGTTGATGAAGTTGATGGACACAGCAAAGTTGTTGAAATAAGCACT
>JAQUSD010000034.1 GCA_028715295.1 Candidatus Nanoarchaeia archaeon | reverse complement strand
ATAGCCCTTGGCGTATATAATTCTTATCAAATAATGGTAAGGAATTAATTTGCATCAAGATTGAAGGATATTGTAGATAAGCTTTTTAAAACCTTATTTTGTATAATTTTGTAAATTAAAAACCCTAAATGCATGTTTTTGTGCAAGCGAAAACTATAAAAACAATACTGATATGAGTGAATAAGTATGACTGAGGAAAAAACTATAAAAAATACTGAGCAGAAGCAGGAACAGAAATTAAAAGGCATTATAAGAATTTTAGGTGCTGATATTAAAGGACATAGAAGTATAGAACAGGCCCTTTGGGCTGTTAAAGGCGTTTCTCAGGCACTTTCACACGCAGTAATAAGAATTCTTGATATACCTGCACATAAGAAAGCAGGAAGTCTGACAAAGGAAGAAATTGAAAAAATAGAAGATGTAATAAAAAATCCTAAAAAATATAATATACCTTCATTCATGTTCAACAGAAGAAAAGACTATGAAACTGGTGAAGATGTCCATGTTACTTCAACAGATTATGATATTGCTATCAAAAATGACTTAAAGAACCTTGTTGAAACAAGATCCTACCGTGGATTAAGGCACTCATGGGGACTTCCTGTAAGAGGACAAAGAACTAAAGCAGGATACACACGCCCTCCAAGAAGAATAAAGAGAAGAGGAAATGTAGTGGGGGTAAGCAAGAAAAAACAGGCTCCAGCCACTGCTGGAGAAAGCAAGAAATAAAAGTGATGTAAGATGAGAAAGCTTAAGCCAAAATATACAAAACCAAGACATCCTTGGGAAAAAATGAGGATTATTGAAGAGAAAAACCTCAAAAAGGAATATTGGTACAAAAACAAAAAGGAAATGTGGAAAATGCGTTCTATTCTTAAAAATTTCAGGGAACAGGCAAGAACATTAATTGGTTCTCAGGAGCATCAGGCAGAAAAACAGAAAAAACAGCTCCTTGAAAAACTTAATAATCTTGGAATACTCACAAAGAAAGATGCTGGACTTGATGATGTTTTAGGACTTTCAATAAAAGATATAATGGAAAGAAGACTCCAGACTCTTGTTTATAGAAAAAAACTTTCAAACACCATCAAAGAATCAAGGCAGAAAATACTACATGGGAAGGTATTCATTGGGGATAAAAAAACAACTGCTCCTTCAAAACTTGTTTCAGTTGATGAAGAAAAGCAAATCAAAGGGGTTGAATAAGTATGACTGAAGAAAAAACAGAAAAAAAAGAAGTGCTAAAGAAGAAGGCTGAAACAGAAATAGCTGAAGACAAGGATGAAAAAGAAGGTAAGAAAAAAATTAAATGGGGGGTTGCACATATATACTCATCATATAACAATACCATGATACACATCACAGATTTGACCGGTGCTGAAACAATTGCAAGAATAAGCGGAGGGCATGTTGTAAAATCATCAAGACTTGAATCATCTCCTGCTGCTGCAATGGCAATGGCAAAAAAAGTTGCTGAGGAAGCAATTGCAAAAGGCATAAGTGCAATACACATAAAAGTAAGAGCTCCTGGTGGGCATAATGGGCCAAGAAATCCTGGTTCTGGAGCACAGCCTTCAATAAGAGGGCTTGCAAGAGCAGGATTAAGAATAGGAGTAATTGAAGATGCAACTCCAGTTCCTCACAACGGTTGCAGGAAAGCTGGAGGCAAGAGGGGTAGAAGATGAAAATAAATGTTATTGAAAAGCATAAAGACAAAATAACTGCTGTTATAGAAGATGCTTCAAATTATCTCATAAATGCAGTGAGAAGAACTATCATGACAAGGGTTCCTGTCATGGCTATTGAAGATATTAATGTAATGCGGAATACATCAATTCTTTACAATGAAATTATTGCTCTTAGATTAGGTTTAATCCCTTTAACAACTGACTTAAAATCTTATGTTTTTAGAAATGAATGCAAATGCAAGGGAGAAGGTTGTGCAAGATGCGAAGTAAAATTACAGTTAAAAGCAAAAGGGCCTTGCACTGTTTATGCAAAGGATTTAATCAGCACAGATCCTGCTGTAAAACCAGCGCATGAAGACATGATAATTGCTAAGCTTACACTAGGACAAGAGCTTGAACTTGAAGCTGTTGCTGTTCTCGGAGTTGGAAAAGAACATACCAAATGGGCTCCTGGAATTGCATACACCAAGGATTACCCTAAAATAACAATCAAGGATCCAAAAGCAAAATGCTGGGAAAAAGCGGCTGAAGCATGTCCTGTTGATGTTTTCTATAAGACTACAAAAGACAGTCTGCAGATAAACAAAGATAATCTTCTAAAATGTCATTTATGCAAGGCATGCGAGGAAGCATGTCCTTCTGCTGTTTCAGTTGATTCTGAAAAGGACAAGTATTTCTTTACAGTTGAATCATGGGGACAGTTAAAACCTTCTGAAATAATTGAAAAAGCTGTTGAACTTCTTGAGACAGACATAAAAGACGTTGAAAAGCAGGTTAAGTAAGGCATCATAACATAAAACATGACTAGAACTAAAAGTCTTAACCGAATGATTTTTAAAGTATAAAGCAGAAATAAAATATCACATGCAGGAGTGACGGAGCGGTCAAACGTGCTAGGCTAAGGACCTAGTGGCTTAGTGCCTGCGAGGGTTCGAATCCCTTCTCCTGCATAGTTTAATAGTATATATTTTAGCAGTATAAATTATAAAATTTAAAGAAAAATCTAAAATTTAATTTCAACATCTCTCATGTCCTGTGCTGATGCTTTGAACATTTCTTCTGGTTTGTTGAATTTCATCCATTTTGCAACTATCATATCAGGGAAGGACTGTATCCTTATATTGAAATTGTTTACACTGTCATTATAGAATTCCCTTCTATCTGCAATCTCATTCTCCAAACCGCTTATCCTGCTCTGAAGCTGTACAAAACTCTTGTCTGCCCTTAATTTAGGATAATTTTCAGCAACAGCAAACAAAGTTTTAAGTGCTCCGCTGAGCATATTGTCAGCAGCTGCTTTCTGTGAAAGTGTTTTTGCGTTCATCATGCTTGTTCTTGCTTTTGTAACCTCTGTAAGAACTCCTTTTTCATATTTCATATATCCTTTTACAGTGCTTATAAGTTTAGGAAGTTCATCAGAACGCTGTTTAAGAAGAACCTCTATGTTTGAACGAGCCTTGTGTATATTGTTCTTTAACTGTATCAATCCATTGTAGACAGATATTATGTAAAATATTATCCCAACAGCTACAATTATAAGAAAAATACCAATAAGCCATTCTATCATGAAAAAACTAAATTATATTCAAATATATAAAAATATAGGTTGCGCCTCCAATAATAAGCAGAGAACCTCCTATAAGTAAAAGCCACATTTTAAGTGCGAATGTTTTAAGAAGTTCTTTTTCAGGCTTGTTGGATATGTAAAAAAATTTATTGTGAGCTCCTTTTTTTATTATTACATTATCTGAATTTTTTTCTGAAGTCCCTGTTTCAACATAAGGATTATCATCAGCAGTTCCCATTATGTAAAGTTTCTGGTTTGGTTCAACTATATATTCTTTAAATCTCATTCTTTTGCCCAATCCAATAAAACCCCTGTAATTTACCCTGTTACTTTCCATAAAATTGATTACCTCTTTTGGCATTCTTATACTCGTACCTGTTCTGTTAAAACTATACGGAACATCAACAACCGCGCCTTCTGGATTGACTAAAACTTCCCCAGTATCATCCCTTAGATAAAAAAGTGCAGAATCCTTGCCGCGTTTTATTGTAACCCAGTATGTGCTTTTTTCACTCTTTCTTTCTTCTTCAATTGAATAAGAATAATAAACACACTTCTTATCTGTAAAAGGGCTTGTTAAATATTTTTCATGTGCTTTTGCAATTGAGCCGAATATTTCAACCAAACCCATTGCAATTGAACGTATTTTTGAGGTGGGTATGTTCTCAATCAGCCTTTTGTTGTTGAAAGTGATAAATCCGAATATTAACAAAACTATTCCGCCAACAACTGCAAATATGCTGTAAAGTAAAATTTCTGTTAAATCCATACAACTAAATTAAAAAAACAGCAAATATAAACATAATGTTAAGTTTAAATATTAGGAAAAATATTTTTATTGTATGCAGGAATTCGGCTTTGCCTTGATTGCAACAATTGGTGTGAGTGCAATATCACTTATTGGTGCGTTAACATTATTTTTCAGAAAAAAATCTGTAGAAAAATTTCTTTTGACAATGGTGGGTTTGTCAGCAGGTGCATTACTTTCAGGTGCATTTTTCCACCTAATACCTGAATCTCTTGAAGTATTGAACGCAATGACATCTGGTGCAATAGTCCTTATTGGAATAATTATATTTTTTATAATAGAAAAAATCCTTCACTGGCGCCACTGCCACAAAGGGAAATGTAAAATTCATACTTTTTCATATATGAATTTAATTGGGGATGCTGTACATAACTTTATAGACGGACTTATAATAATTGCATCATTCATGACAAACATTTCAACAGCAATTACTTCTCTGATTGCAATAATCCTGCACGAAATACCGCAGGAAATAGGTGATTTTGGTGTTCTGGTTTATGGGGGCATTAAAAGAAGCAGAGCTTTGCTTTATAATTTTATATCAGCTCTCTTTGCTGTTCTTGGGGTCATAATCGGTTATTTATTCAGCAGTTATATTGAAAATTTTTCAGCATATATCCTTCCATTTGCTGCTGGCGGTTTCATTTATATAGCATCAAGCGATTTAATACCTCAGCTCCACAAAACAAAAAGGGTGAGAGATGTAATACTGCCTTTTGTTTTTTTTATAATTGGGATATTGCTTGTTGGTGCTGTTTCATTTTTTGAATAAAAATATATACCTTAAAGTAGTAGGTTAAAACAATGAACAAAAACACATTTTATGCAATTACTCTATTGATGGGGAATATAATAGGTGCTGGTGTTCTCGGGATTCCTTATGCTGTTTCAAAATCCGGCTTGATTCCCGGACTTCTAATGCTTGCTGGAATTTCTGTTCCTATGCTTATGATGTACATGTATATGGGCGAGATTACACTAAGATTAAAGCCAGTTCATCAATTAGCAGGCATGTTTAAGCACTATTTCAAAAATAATAAGATTCTGAAAAACATTGCTGTTATCTCTTTATTCATGAGTTT
>JAQUSD010000014.1 GCA_028715295.1 Candidatus Nanoarchaeia archaeon | reverse complement strand
TCTACATCTCTTCCGGATAAATGAACATAAGTGGCAGGCATATCACTTCCCTGAACCCATCCGAAATACATATTCATCTGTGCTTCAGTTAATTTATTGGCTAATTCAGTAGCACGTGCATGTCTAAAAGAATGAGGATTTACTCTTTTAGTTACACAGCATTTCTTTGCAGTTTCCTTTATCATTTTAGCAACAGCAGGGTAATTCAGCTCTGTTCCTAATTTCTTATTATACCTTAAAGCAGTCCATATATAAGCATCAGGATTGCTTTTATCAGGATGATTTGCTATCCAGTTAGAAATATAAGGCATTGAGGAAATCAGCAAAACTCTTCTTGCTCCTGTTTTTCCAATGACATTAACTTTAACGCCATACTTAGTGAATTCCAAATCACCCATTTTTGTATTAAGAAGTTCTCCTATTCTGAACCCGCTTTCATAAAGAGTCATTATAATGGCTTTGTCCCGGAAATATTTTGCACCATCAACCATTTTTACAATATCTTCCTTAGTAAGCAGATTAGAAGGAAGAACTTTGGAGCACAGATTAACTCTTGTTTTAATCCATGAAACAATCGGCGGATAATCTTTTCCGCCATTAATCCATTTATAGAATTTTTTCAGAGTAACCTTATAGCCCTGTTTTGTGTAAGGGGATATTTTCCTGTTTTCAACCAACATGAGAAGATGCATTATGTCATCTTTATCCAGCTCGTCATAATTCTTTTCAATTAGTCCAGCCATTATAGTAAGCTTGTTGACATAGAATAATATTCTCTCAATACTCAAACTATTAGCAGAACAGTCCTCTTTAAAGGACAATATCAGCTTCTTGTTGTGTTCTGATATTTTTGATTTTTCAATTCTTTTAAGAGCATTAACTAATTTCCTTCTCCTATCGTGAATATCTCTTTTATCCATTTTATACCTCTTTAGTCAAAGGTTAGGGATATTAGGTATAACCAAAAGGATTACTCTAACACTGTCACCCTTCCTGAAACTGCTGTTTAAGGCATTTTAGAAGAAAAAAGGTTAAAGTGTCTAACTTATTCTTAAACGCCCCCGCGTGGACTCGAACCACGGACCTTATGGTTAACAGCCATACGCTCTACCTGCTGAGCTACGGAGGCTTAGTGATAATTTTAGATTATAGTTTTACTTTAAAAAGTTTTCCAATTAAAGCTTTTTGAACAACACACCTGCTTCAGTGAATGTAAATTTAGTTTTTGCATCTGCAATATACTCAAGCCCTGCCTTTCTCCCAATTTCAATAAGCTGTTCTTTTGTCATAGGAACTTCATCAGTAAATATCCATTTTCCTGTTTTTTCAGCAATTTTTCTGCTTGCGTTATACATTTTTGTGGGTGTTGGAACAAAAATTATTACATAACCTCCTTTTCTTGTTAGATTTGAGTGAATGTTTACAAGCTCCTGCTGTTTTTCACTGTCAAAATGTTCAATAAGCCCCTGGCTGTGCACCAAGTCATAACCCAAATCATAGTTTGTATCAAACAAGTCCCTGTGTATAATCTTTACATTATCCCTTCCTGCAAAGACTTTTTTACAAGTTTCAATTGCTTTTTTATTTGAATCAACAAGAGTTATTTCTTTAATATTATATTTTTTTGCAAGTTCATGTGTTATTTTGCCACTGCCTGCACCAAGTTCAAGGATCGACTTTATAGGCTCTTTTATATTGCTCATAAGTTTAAAATAAGCTTTTATTACAGACTGATAGAATACATCGAGTGTTTTGCTTTTTAGATAAATATATTTGTCCCAATCAGTTTTTTCATTCATTCCAGCCACTCTTTGTTTTTCATTTTTTCAGGAAGATAATTTTCTGTTACAAATGAGATTCCTTTTGCACTCAGAGCTTCAAGCTCAAGCTTGACACCTTTCTGTAACATATGCTTTATCTCCTTCTGCCATGAGGCTTTTTGGAACCAGTCATATTTTAGAATCTGGTTTGCTCTTGAAATATCTGTTTTATTGAGCTTGATTGTTACATTTTTAGGCAGATTATATTTTTCCTGATCAAAAGAACTAAGTCCTAAAAATCTTGCACTTGGAACTGCCATACGCTTGCTTTCATATGCAAGGTTTATTGAACCCTGTTTTATAACAGAGTAAATATAGAACCCCCAGGGGTCATTATCCACAAAAACATAAACCGGAAGTTTGTGTTCTTTATTAAGCCTCCAGAGAAGTCTTCTTGCACCTCTTGGAGCCATCCCCTGTCCATGTATTAATATGCAGTTGTGCTTTTTCCAGAATTTGTCCTCATTAAGTCTTCTCCAGACAGCGTCTTTCTCAACCATTAAAACAAAATCAGCATCTATTTTCTTGAATTTTATAGTGTCTTCTTCAACAATAGAAGGAATGCTCCACCCCCCTGAACCAAGTTTTCCGCAGTCAATTGTGTCTCCGGAATCATTTATTATAACATTCCCAACCATCGCGCCTCTGTTGCTTGCAAAAAGGTTAAGTTCTTCTCTTAAGGAGTCTATTGAAACCTCTAAATCTTCAATAACATCATCTGATTCATTCTGTTCTTCAAAAGTGTTTTCTTTAGACTCTCCGATCGTGTGTTTAGTCATATAGTATAAATCTCTTATTGATGTTGTTTTTCCCTCTTCAATAAGTTCTTTGCATTTCTGGGCTATAATCATTGTTTGTATGAATTTCTTTGAATGTGCAAGATTTAGGAAGTATCTTTTCTGTGTCGCATTTCCTATTTTTAATATTCCTTCTTTTTCATCAAAAACAGTGTTGCTTAATGTTCTTAATGGGATTTCAAGAGAAGGATTCTCTTTTTTTACCATCTGTGTTAAAACACTTTTCCCAAGATTTACAAGTTTGTCTTTTGTTTTGTCAGTCATCTTAATCACACCTTTTTATCTTATCATATCTTAACTTCCGAAAGCTTCGCATTCAGAAGTTTGTCAGTCATCTTAATCACTTTTTATTCTTCCCCTTCCTGTATTATAGTTACATCACTTTTAACATCCAGTATTTCCTCGCCTTCTGAATCATCTCCTGCGACTATATCCCCATATTTGTCTTTCATGAATAGTTCAACTGTTTTTTCAATGCTTTCTTTTTTTGTATTTGTAAGATAAGTTAATGGTTCTATTAGTTCATGCGAATATCTTATGAAAGTGTTCACTCTTTTTTTGTCTCTCTGTGCTTTATACTGGTGTTTAAGATATTTATCAAGTCTTCTTCCTGCTTCCTGAAGGGCAAGCTTGATTTCTTTTTTAATTTCAGGGTATGATGCAATTGCTTGTTTTCCTTCACTTGCAAAAGGCACCCACACTGAATTAAAATGAACAATCACTGCAAGCGGTGCATCAGGGGAGCCAGCTCCTCCACTTTGTGAAAGGTGGTATCTCCTCCAGTCTGTTTCTTTTACGGCTTCACTTATCACACATGCCCCTGCATTAAATGATAAAGGAACTCTGTTTGCAAATCTTAACAGTCTGAAACTATCAACTTCTCCGCCATAAGCAACACCTATCTCAACCTGGAAAGGCATGCCTCTATAAACCTGAGTTTCTCTTGATACTGTTGTAATAAATTCTGCGTTTATTTCATTCTTTATACTTTTTTCAAGTTCTGTGTCTCCTATTGGGGAAAGGCAGTCAAGAGGTGGTTTCATTAAAGAAACTTCCTGCATTGATTTAAGCAGATTTCTTGACTGGGTTGTGTCAAGTTTTGCAGGAGTCACATCAGTGCTAATCTTTGCTTTTTTTAGGATTTCTTTTGCACTTGTGCTTCCTACTCTTGAAAAATCTTTCATTAAAAAAGCACTTATTGTTCTTGAATTTGTTCTTGCGAGCATCCTCTGGAGTATACCCAACTCTATTCCATATGGGTGAGGTTTGATTTCTTTTGGGACTGGAGGCATTTTACTCATGGTTCTTTTGAAAACCATTTTTTCACCATCTGGCCCTTTGAATGTAATTTGTGCATGGGGGTTTATCAGCGAAGTCTGCTTTAAGTATTCTGTAATTGAATGCTGTCCTTTCCCAAGGTATTCTCCCTCCATTTCAAGTTCTATTCTTGTTCCATGGCTTGGAAAGTTTTCAACGTCCTCTTCTGATACAATATCAGGTGCATTTTTTGCAACATCAATCATCATTTCTATTTTCTTTGCAGGTTCTGAATGATGGACTCTTGAAATTATTACTCCCGGCTTTCCTGTTGTAAGCTGTGCATAAAGAAGCGACGCACTTATACCTATTCCCTGCTGTCCTCTGCTTTGTTTCTGCACATGAAACTTGCTTCCAAAAAGAAGGCTTCCAAAAACACCTGACATTTTTTCTCTGACTATCCCAGGTCCATTATCTTCAACAGAAACCCTGTAAACACTTTCTTCTTTAGCTTTAATTATAATTTTTATTTCTGGAAGAACCCCCATTTCCTCGCAGGCATCAAGACTGTTGTCTACTGCTTCCTTAACACATGTAAGCAGGGCTTTTCTTTTGCTGTCAAATCCTAAAAGGTGCCTGTTTTTCTCAAAAAACTCTGCAACAGAGATTTGTTTGAGTTTTTTGCTTAATTCCTGTGCTGTGTTCTCAGACATTTTTATCACATTGAAAATTAATCTTTATATACTTTGAGGTATAAAAGCCGATAATCCCTTAATTAAGGTTGAATATCCTGTCTTTTTTAAGCTCCATCTTCTTTTTTTCTATCATATTATACACTGTTTTATGCATTGCTCCTTCAAGAAGCATTTGAACCGCTTTTCTTACAGTATCTGCAGTTTCAATTGGACATATTATTGATACTGTTTTGCCGTAAACAGATATGAAAGCACCAGTTGATTTTTCAATCAATTCCCTTGATTTCCCTTCCTTGCCAATTATCCTTCCCTTTAAACGCTTAATGTCATTTTCATTTCTTGCATAGTCATTTATTTCAATAACTTCAAAAACATAATTTTCACCATCAATAAGAAGGGCTTTTTCAGGAGAAAAACCTCTTCCAATAGCTTTGATTATATCTTTTGCATGCCATATTGAGAGTCCGTTGTCGCTTATTATTGAAACAGAACTTTCCTCATCTATTTTTATTTTTGTTCCTGTTTTTTTCTGTATTTTCCTTTTAATTTCACCTTTTTTTCCTATGACTACATTTACTCTTTCCTTTGGCAGTTTTACGCTTTCAAAATATTCACTCATTTTTTACCTCTTCATAAATTTCTTCAGTTGAAGGTGTATCAACACCCAGATTTTTAAACCATTTGCATATGTTATCTATATCTCTTTTAAGCATTTTGTCTGCAAGAGGATGTTCTTTCAGCACTGCCTGTGATACATCTATTATTACAGGCTTTTCTCTGTGGTTTAAAACGTTATATTCACTTAAATCTCCATGGATTAAATTTTCTTTTTGGTACATGTTCTTAATTGAATTTTTAAGTTCTTTGAACCATTTATCAGGATTTTTAGGGGGGTTTGTTTTTGCAATTGGAGAAGCAACCCCCTTTAAACCAATAAAATCCATTAAAAGAACATTATTCCTGAATTTTATAGGAGTTGGAACTCTAACACCTGCTCTTTTTATTTTCTGCAGGTTTGAAAATTCTTTTTTACACCATGCATGAACTATTGGTAGCTTTTTTTTCTGAACACCTAAAAATCTTACATCTCCATATATGTAATTCCACATATTCTGGAAGTTGCTTGTTTCATACATGTATATCTTAACAGCGAGATAGTCATTATCTTTTTTTACTCTGAAAACATTTGCTTCTTTGCCAGATGATACTAAACCTTCAAACACATCAAAATATTTGCCGTCCATAAACTTTGAAAGCACGGCTATTGTTGAAGAATCGAAAACATCTGAATATACCTTAAACTTTTCTTTTGTTTTCATTATTATAATACTAGAAAACTATACCTGCTTAAATTAGTTGCTCATATCAACTCTTCAAGAGCTTTTAAGTGTCCATTTTTCTTAAGCCAGTAAACTTCATTATCCCTGTATTTGTAAATTATATCTCCTCTTTCATCACTCTGAACAGGCCATGGTTCTACAAGAACAATGTTGTTTTCTCTTATCCACATGTTCCTTTTTAATTTCCCTGGTATTCTGCACAACCTTACTTTGTCATCTGTGCATCTTGCTTTAAAATTACAGAAACCCACATTTCCTTCAACAAACCCTATAACTTGCTTCCCTCTTGGAAGCTTAACACGGATTAATTCACCTTCTTCTCCGGCATTCCTGTATTTTGTTCTTTTTTCAGCTTTTCTTACCATTATTATTACAGGAAATAAGTGGTGCTTTTAAACCTTATGATTATTTCACGCTTTTCAGGTATTTTTCAGCACTTATTGCTGCTTTTGCACTGTCCCCTGACGCAGTAATCATCTGCTTAAATGGAGAAGAAGTTATGTCTCCTGCAGAAAAAATTCCTTTTACAGAAGTAGCCATTTCTGAATCAACAATAATCTGCCCTTCATTATCAGTTTTAATTTCAGGCATCATGGATTCAGGGGCAACAAAACCAACCTCAATAAAAATTCCATCAACATCAATAATTTTTGTTTTATTTTTCAAATCTTTTAATTCAATTTGTTTGACTACTTTATCTCCTTTTATTTTATTGACTCTGTAATCTTCAATAAATTCAACATTTTTCATTGCTCTTACATCATTTACTATTTTCTTATCAGCAGTCAAATCATTTTTATTATAAATCATGTAAATCTTTGTTGCTATTTTTGCAAGTGTAAAAGCAGAATCAAAAGCCATATTATCAGAACCTGTAACTGCAACCACTTTATTTTTAAAAAATGGAGCATCACATGTTGCACAATAAGCAACACCCCTGCCTATGAATTCTTTTTCACCCTCAATGCTTAACTGTTTGTGCGTTCTTCCTGTTGCAATAATTACTGCTTTTGCAACAATGATTTCTTTTTCAGTTGCAATTTCAAGGCATTTTTCACCGCACATTATTTTGCTCACACTTGCCTGTTTGAATTCACAGCCAAGTTTTTTAGCCTGCTTGTAAATTTTGTCAATTAACTCAGCACCAGATATTGTTTCAATTCCTGGCCAGTTCTCAACTCTTTTTGCAGTTGCAGCCTGTCCGCCGATTTCTTTGTAAAGAATGACTGTTTTGAGCATTTTTCTAGCACAGTAAATTCCTGCTGTCAGTCCTGCGGGACCTGCACCGATTATTGCGACATCATACATTATTAAAGAACAATGAAACAACCTTATAAATATCTTTCATTTTTCCTTTGCCCTGACGGTGTAATCTCCAGAGCATCCCATGTTTCATTGTATCTAATGCTTTTTTCCACATCTATGAGAAATGACAAGTCTTCAAATAATGAGTCTATTGTATACCTTTCTTTATTTTCACTGAATTTTTCAGTAATGTTAGAAAATAAATCATCTACTTTTAACCTAAATTTACCATTTTTTGTAAGTTCAACTATGCAGTCAAATACTTCTTTTTCTTTCATTATTTTTGAATAAATAGAAAACAAATATAAACCTGCTGAATTTTATTAAATAAAATGAAGATAGTTGTAAAAGATTTCTATGCTGATTGGTGCGGGCCTTGCAGGATGCAGAAGCCTGTAATCCATGAACTTGAAGAAGAAATGAAAGATGTAAAATTTGAAAAAATAAATATTGATGAAAACCAGGACAAGGCGTCAGAAGCAGGTGTGATGTCCATACCTACAATTATTATTGAAGCAGATGGAAAAGAAGTTAATAGATTTGTTGGTTTTACATCAAAAGAACAACTTGAGAAATCAATTGAAAACGCAAAATCTAAAAAATAAGAATTGAATGAGGTATTTCTTTATCCCCTACTTTTATTATTTCCATATCCTCAAAAATCTTTTTAGCAACATCTACTGAGTTTTTACCCATGATGTTGATTGAATTCATTTTATGCATGTTTTCTTCTAGTAACTTTATAAACTCGTCCTCATTTATTTTTTTATTCCCATAGAAACCTTCGCTTATAATGCTGTAATTGTTATCAAAAAGATAACTACCAACAAGATACTCATCACATACTGCAATAACCTTTCCATCTTTTGTTTCGTGTATTTTAAAGCAATACATATCAATCACATTCTTATTGGTTTTTTATAACTTACTAACCCGTTTTTACACTATCACCGGTTTTTTATAACTTACTAACCCGTTTTTACACTATCACCGGTTTTTTAGCTCCGCAAGCCATGCACTCCATGTATGTTATTCTGTCTTCTTTTTTTAATTTAGTTTCAAATCTTCCGCATTCACCGCATTTGACATACATTGAAACATATCTGTTTATTTTATCTGCTATCTGCTTTCTGCTGAATTTTCCTGTAAAAACCGCCTTATGCCCTTCAATAACTGCTGAAGTTGCAAGCTCTCTTGTCAAAAACTTAAGAATATCATCCGTATCCCTTTGGATGTATTCTGTTATTTTATTAAAATTAAGCAGTACTGTTTTTTTTCCCTGATTTGCAACATTAGGTTCAGGAACTTCAAATCTGCTTTTTGAAATACTAATTTCAGGCATTGTCTCCCTTGCTTTTTTTAACATTTCGTTATAATCCATAATTCAACCTCATTTAATCCAGTATTTTAAACTTTCCGGGTTTTGGCTCAAATATGTCCCCTTCTTTCATAAGTTTTGTCATGACATCATAAACCTGATTTTCGCTTTCTTTGATATGTTCTGCAACCTGATGTGGGTTCACACCATAGCCTAAATCAAGTTCTTTCATAGCTTCTTTTATTCTAAGTATTATGCTTGTTTTTTCAGAAGCGGGTTCTGTTTCAATGCTTTCTGACACAATTTCTTCAGAGAGTTTTTCTTCATCAATGCCCTCTTTTTTTTCTAAGAATAAAGAAGGCATTTCTTTTTTAACATCTTTTTTTTCTTCTGATGCAAGAGCGATTTCAATTTTTGGTGCTTCAAAAACAGGGTTTTTCTGGATTTCAGGAAGATTTTTGTTTATTTTTAAAAGTTCAAGCTTTCTCGTGATTAAATAGTTTGGATTTTCAACTTTTTTAACAAAGTCAGGAATTATGTATGTCTCATCATTGTAATCCCTTATCCTGCCTATTGTTTCAATAATATCCCCTTCTTTTATTTTTGCAATGTCTTTTGTCTGCTCTTCAAAAGCCCTTATTCTTATTGTTTCTGTTCCATCATCAATTACTATGAAAGAATAAGTATTATCCTGACTTACAAATTTCTGAACAACAGTGCCCATTAACCTCACTCTGCTTGCTTTTTCATCCCCGAGCATAATAAATCTGTTCTTGTCATCCTGCTCAACTTTAGAGTTGATTATCCTTTTTATATCAAGTTTTTTTGCAACAAAACGTTCATACATAAGATAATTAATTATACTTTAATTTTATAAGGACTTCTTTTCTTTTTCAAGAATTGCTTCAAGGGCATGTTTTAACCTACTCGGAAACTCTTTATCTTCTTTTTTAAAAAGTCCTGTTTTATATGGTACTGCAATTATATTCTCCCCTGACAAACATTCAGGGTTTTTTAAATAATGCTTTGCTGAACCGCTTAAAAGGATTACTAGGAAGTATTTGTCTTCTTGAACAGAGCACATATGGGGGTAATATTTCTCAAATTCAATTTTTATGTTGTGTTTATTATAATTTTCATCTTCAGGAAATTCCAAATCAAAAAAGATTTCTTCAAGGAGTGATGCAACACATTCTCCATAATTAACACGGACAAATTCAATTTTAGGCTCAATCCCAGAAATAATATAACCAGCATCGGTTACAGTGTCAAAAACTACTTTTGTTGCATGCTTCAACTTCTTATTTTTAATGCATTCTATTTTGTCTTCTATATAATTAACCACTGTTTAACAGATTTTTGTAGGGTTTATAAGATTTCTTATATTACATGAAAATATGCTAGAAGTTTATGTTCTTGTTCAGGGCATGATGGGTGAAAAGGAAACAGCAACAACCTCACTTGTTTTAGGAGATAATTTCAGCATGATTGTTGACCCCACTGTTCTTCATACAAAACAGACCCTAATTGATTCTTTAAGAAATTATAACCTTGAGATAAATGATGTTGACTATGTTTTTATAACACATATGCATATGGACCACATAAGAAATATAGGGATGTTTCCTGATAAAACAAAAATTGTTGAGTACTACGGCATGTGGGAAAGAGAGCATAAAAATGAGGATTATTTGCTACCTGAAGGACTTAAAGTTGTCAGAACTCCTGGACATACCCCAAATTGTATAAGTTTGCTTGTTGAAACATCAAAAGGTTTAATAGGTATATGTGGGGATGTTTTCTGGCATAAAGACGGACCTGAATTTGACAGATTTGCAACAGATATGGAAACCCTGAAACAGAGCAGAAAGACACTTCTTGAAATGTGCGATTACATAATCCCCGGACATGGGAGCATGTTTAATGTTAAAAAAATCAATTATTATACACTTTTCTAATTATCCCATGTCTTGGTTCCATTAGCTCTCCGCCGCGCTTTTTCTTGGTTATAACATCTTTTGCCTTTTCCTCACTTATACCCTGTTCCTTTGCATAACCAATAATATCATCATAAAGCATGTTTTCATTTTGTTTATAGAGTTTTTCTATTATTTCATTCATTGTTGCAAGAACTCTCTGTGATGCTGTTTTTCCAGATGTTATTCTGTCAATGTCAAATTCATGCGTTTCAGGATCCATCCCAACTTCTTTAAGCGATGCAGTAAGAAGTTCTATTGCTTTTTCAGCATCAGTTTCTTCAACATATTTTGCAAGTCTTGTTCTTGCATGGGATTCTGACAGCCTTATAAGTGCTTCTAATTGTCTTGCAGATATTGGTATTGGCTTGAATTCATCTTCACCTTCTTTGATTCTTTTGTTTCTGAGGCTGACATAGAACTCAACTATTTTTTTCTCAGCTTCTTCTGTAATCTGGGGATTGCACTTTGTTCTTGCATATGCTACAAATTTTCTAAGAAGTTCTGGTTCAATAGGGGTTTTAACTTCTTCAGGAGCCATATGTGCTTTTAAAACATGTTCAGCTATTCTGGAATCCCCTGCCTTAGAGGGTCTGTCTCTTACAGTGAATATGCAGTCAAATCTGTTTATGAGGGTTGGTTCAAGATAAATCTGTTCAGTAATCAGCTTGTATGGATTGAATCTGCCCATTTTTGGGTTTGCAGCTGCAAGAACTGTTGTTTCAGATCTAAGTGTTGCGTGTATGTTTGCCTTGCTTATAGTAACTATCTGGCTTTCAAGTGCTTCATGCATTGCACTTCTGTCATCCGCATTCATTTTATCAAGTTCATCAATACAAAGTATCCCCCCATTTGCAAGAACCATTGCTCCTGCTTCAAGCGCCCAACCCCTCATAAATTCGTCTTTTACAACTGATGCACTAAGTCCTGCTGTACTGGTTCCTTTCCCAGTTACAAATCTTCCTTTTGGTGATAGCTTTGCAACATGCCTTAGTATACCTGTTTTTCCAGTTCCGGGGTCTCCTACAAGCAGAACATGAATATCTCCTCTTACACTTGTGCCGTCAGCCCTTTTTTTCTTAACACCGCCAAACATCTGAAGTATAATGGATTCTTTGATTTTTTCATGACCTGAAATTGCAGGAGCAATGCATTTTATCAGTTTTTCATATGTTTCAGGGTCTTTTGCCAGTTTTTTTATTTCCTTTTCATCTTTTTTATTTATTTCAAGCTCTGAATAATCCTCTTCCATAGGGATTATGTTGTTCGCCCACATAATTAAGTCAAATCTTGTTGATTTTCCTCCTGTTCTAAGTATAATAGGAACTTCCCTTACAACCCCATATATATTAACTCTGTTTCCCGGGGTAACCATTTTCTGGTATTTATCATTCACCAAGTCTTTTTCAAGAAAAACATTAAGTCTTTTAGGCTGTTCTCCGCCTTCAAGCTCTTCCGGAGATTCTTCAACAGTAATTCTTTGGGTATCAACAAATTTTTTGTCAAGCATTTTAAACTCTCCTTTTCTTCCACAGTTCCCACATCTTGAAGGCTTTGTTATTTCAGCTTCTTTCTGCTCAACATCAATAAGGGTTCCGCATGATGGACATTCATAAACTAAAAGAGTTGATAATGGACGTACATCACTTGCCTGTCTTATCAAGCCGTCAATCCAGATTAATTTTCTTAGGTGTTTTGCTCTTATCTCCTTTATCTGCATTTTCTGCGTTTCTGAGAGATTGATTATTTTTGGTTCAAGCTGTTCTTTGTTCCGTACTGGAAGAGACATATCATCCACTATTTTAACTGAGGTATCTGAAAAATCACTGAAATTATCAAGCAGATAATCTGCAAGCTCAGGACTGAATTTTTCAAGCTCTTTAAAGTCCAATTCAAAGCTTGATTTGTCTGATTTAGCAGCGTCTATAATCTTGTCATAACAGAAATCTCTTAGAAATTCCTCTAATAGCTGAATATCAGATTCTTTCACTTACTAAACACCCCATTATTATATGAATATAAAGATTAATAAAAGTTAAAGAAAATTGTTTTTAAGTTTTAAAACAAAAATAAAACAAAAAGTTTGCTTTTATTTTACAAACTTTTTAAGAGTTTTTACGAGCTTTTCCACTTCATCTTTTACTTCTTTCTTTGTTTTTGCTCCAGTGCAGACTATTCTTCCTGTTCCAAACAAAAGAAATGTAATATGCGATTTTGGTACCTTATAAACTAACCCCGGGAACTGTTCTGGCTCATATTCTGATGTTTCAAGCTGGAATGCAAGCTTGTTCAGATTAAGCTTCATTCCTATATCCCCTGAAGCAACAACATTTTGTATTTCTATTTCTGGTTTTTTTGTGGTTTCTATTTCTACTTTTTTAAGCTCTTTTTTAATCTCTTCGACTGCTTCTTCAACCATTGCTTTTGATTTAGCTCCAGTAACTACAATCCTTCCTGAAGAGAATATCAGAGCTGATATTTTTGGCTGTTCAAGCCTTATTACAAGCCCTGGGAACTGCTCAGGATTATATTCTGTATTTGTAAGTTTCTTAGCCACTTTTTCAAGAGGCACTTTCACAAACAGTGATGCAGAAGCAACCACGTTTTGGATAGTATATGTTGGTTTAGTTTCACTCATTTTAGCAAGCCTCGCTTATTTATAAATAAAAAGCTCATGTATTTATAAATGTTTTATAAATATGATAAAATAATATTGTAGAATATATACTTTGCATAATATATTTTTAATGACATTTATTTTTTATTTAAGACAGTTATTCCAATACTAACCTCTTTGTCCTTTATTCCGAATTTTTCATTATAGTCATAATATTTAGTCTTGTCCTCAGGAACTATTGCAAGCTCATCGCATCCAGTCACTTTTGCAATATCTCTTCTAAAAGTCTTAAGAGAAGATGCAAGTTCTTTATCAGAAAATATCATGGCTTTTATTCTGTCTGGTTTTTTAAGTTCAAGCTTTTTTCTTATCTGTTGTATCCTTCTTTTTATTTCTCTTGCAAATCCTTCAGCAAGAAGTTCTTTTGTTAGTTCAGCCTTGAGATAAATCTTTCCATACCTGAAATCGCTTGATTTTATTGAAGCAGGCAGTTCTTCTTCATATTCAAAATCTTCTTTTTTAAGTTTTATTTTCTCACCTTTTACAGAAATACCCAGGAATCCTTTTTCATCAAGATTCTTTTTTATTGTGTCGAAGCCTGTTTTTGATACATCTGAAACTATTTCAGGGACAAGAGAACCGTAATTTTTAATATTGTCATATTTCATTTTGTACTTCTGGACAATGCCTTTTGGAATCACATCTATTAATTTGTAGCTTTTTGCATTTGCCTGTTCAAGAAGGACGTCTTTTGTTTTCTGAAGTGATTTTTCAACTTCTTTGTTATTTGTAAGAACCATGATTTCCCCAACAGGCCATCTGAGGTTTATCCCTGCTTTTTCTCTTGAAGCAAGTGCTGACTGAAGAACATCCTGCATTACATCCATGTACATTTCAAGCTTTAAGTCAATATTATTACTGTTGTATTTTGGCCATTTTAACCCATGAACGCTTTTTTCAGGAAGATTATATTCTTCTTTCATGTTTTGGAAAATTCTTTCTGAAATAAAAGGGAGTAATGGTGAAAGCATTGTTAATGTGTCTATTACAACTTTGTATAATATACTTAGGATATTTTCCTTTTCAGCTTTTTCAGCAACGTCCAGCCTGTTCCTTATGAATTTGATGTATGTTCTGCTTATATCCTCAAGGAAAAAGTTTTTTATCTCAACAGCATACCTGTTAATTTCATAATTCTCCAGAAGTTCAGTGCAGGTTTTTATTTTTGAGTTTAATTTTGAAAGTATCCATCTATCTTCTGTTTTTAGGAGCTGTTTTTTTATTATTTTCTTAGGACTGCATCCAGCGTATCTTGTGTTTTTTATAAGAAGCATGCTTACATTCCAAAGAACATTAAGCGCTTTGTAAGCTTCTTTCATTTCATCTCTTGAATAATTTACATCCATGCCCGGAGATGTGCTTGATATTGTATAAAATCTAAATATATCTGCTCCAAAATCTTTGATTATGGTTTCCATTGATTCATAATTGCCTAAACGCTTGCTCATGCCTCTTCCAGTTTCATCGTTCATCCATCCATGCATAAAAACTGATTTGTAAGGAACCTGCTCAAAACATATAGTTCCAGCACCCATTAATGAATAAAACCACCCTCTTATCTGGTCTTTTGCTTCAAGTATAAAGTCAGACTGATTTCCAAGAGAATCAAATAATTTCTTGTGCCTTGGGTATTCAAGGGATGCAAAAGGAGCGCATGCTGAATCTATCCATACATCAACAACATCAGGTATTCTTTTCATTTCTCCTTTTTTGCATGAACATTTCCATTTAACTTTGTCAATATTGGGTTTGTGAAAGTCTTTAGGCATTTTAACCTTGTTTTTCTCAATATCTTTTGAGCTACCCATAACTTCTATTTTTCCGCATTCACTGCATTTCCATACTGGCAGGGGAACTCCCCAAAACCTCTGTCTTGATATGCACCAGTCCCTTACATTTTCAATCCATCTTTTGAACTGGTTTGTTCCTGCCCACTCAGGAACCCATTTAACTTTTTCATTTTCTTCAAGCATTTTTTCTTTCAAAGCAGTTACTTTTAGAAACCACTGTTCTGTAGGGCGGAATATGACTGGCGATTTGCATCTTTCACAATGAGGGTATTCATGTTCCACTTCTGTCTGTGCAATAAGAAGCCCCTTATCCTTAAGGGAAGAAGTAAACTTGCCGTCATCAATTTTAGCACTCATACCTTCAAATTTTCCACCTTTTTTTGTAAATTTCCCATATTCATCAACAGGATTGAACGCAGGTATTTTATATTCCATGCCTACTTCATAATCTTCAGGACCGCATCCAGGAGCACAATGAACTAATCCTGAACCTGCACTTAAATTTACATATTTTTCAGACAATACAACTGAATATGAACTTTTTCCATGTTCCTTCTGGTGATAAGAAACTTCTTTTTCAAAAGGATGTTCATATTTTAATCCAAGAAGTTTTTCTCCTTTAAATTCCTCAATTATTTCATATTTTTCGTCAACATTAGCCATTACTCCATGAACTAATCCAAGAGCAAGAATCCATATTTCATCTTTAACCTTTACTTTCACATAATCCAATTCAGGGTTTGCCATTACACCCATGTTGCATGGAAGTGTCCAAGGCGTTGTTGTCCATATTATTAAATATTCTTTTTCTTTTCCTATTACAGGAAGCTTCACAAAAACAGAGTTTTCACTTAATGTTTTATGTGTTACTTCATAATTTCCTGCAAGTGCTGTTCCACATCTTGGACACCATGTTAAAACCTTTAAGCCCTGATAAAGAAGCTTTTTTTTCCAAGCCTGTTTTATCATCCACCATACTCCTTCAATATATGAGTTTTTGATTGTCATATATGGATTTTTCCAGTCAGCCCATTCTCCAAGACGTTCAAATATTTTAATCATAACATTCATATACTCAATAGAATAGTTTCTGCACTCGTTGATGAATTTGTTAACCCCGTATTCTTCAATTTCTTTTTTGTTATGAATCCCATATTTTGTTTCAACACTGTGTTCTATTGGAAGTCCATGCATATCAAATCCAGGCTGGTCCCAAACATCAAATCCCTGCATTCTTTTGTATCTTCTTACCACATCCTTCATGCATCTGTTCCATGCAGTCCCTGGGTGAGGATCTCCAGTGACATATGGGGGGCCATCTAAATGGAAGAATTTCTTTTTCTTTTTAAGTGAAGCTTTTAAACTTTCATAAATATTATTCTTTTTCCAGAACTCCATGACTTCTTTTTCAATTTCTATTGGGTTATATTCTTCACGCATTATAAAACACCCCTGTATAAGTAATGATTATGTGAATATAAAACTTTTTTAGAATAGCAGTTAGATATCCTTTTGTTTGATGGGATGCTCACCGCGTATTGCCATAACAATCTTAAAAATAGCAATAATTTATATATGTTTTGAGAACAGCTACAAAATGTATATTACATTGTTATGCTTTGAATCATATCTGGTTTTTGAAATGCCCGCTTTTTTACCAACTTTCTTAAATATATTTACTCTGTCTTCTTTTGTTAGACAATTACCATTTTCATCCTGTAAATCAGTTTCTTTTATGTGCTTTAATACTATTGATTTGATGTTGTTTTCTCTTGCATAATCTATAAGTTTTTTAAGAACCTCTGTTCCAAAACCTTGATTTCTTTTTTTAAGGAAAAAACCCCCTATCACTAAACAAGGGTACTTTTTTTTATATGAATTAGGAATTCCATAACCTGGAAAGTATTTATGAAAGGATATTGAACCTACCCTTTCATCGCCTTTTTTTATTGAATAGAAATCACATATCCCATCTGAGGAACCTCTTGAAAATTCTATATCTCCTTTGCCTTGTTCAGAGGTGTCACATAGATGTTTGCTTAAACCAGAAAACATTTCAGTAATTTCACAAATTTTATCATCAAGCTTTTCCATGGGGTTTTGCAAATTTGTATGATTTATAAAGCTTTCTCTTTGATGTATGTTTATAACAGATAAATAACATTATTTCTTTCCTTATCATAGGTAACATCCCTTGCCCCTATTCTTTTAGCTATTTTTCTGTATATCTTTACTCTTGTTTCTCTGGACATGTTGTAATCACTATCCCTGTCCATTATGTTCTGAAGGGTTATTGTCTTTATTCCGTGCCCCTCTGCATAACTCTTTATATGCTGGAATACCCTTGTTCCTACGCCTTTTTTTCTCTTTGTAAGGAATAATTCAGAAACAATAATATTAGGGTAATCTTTGACAATAGTAATGCTCCCGCAGTATTTGCCACCCATACTCAGCGTGTAAAACTCCTGATTTATTGTTATTGCTCCTGGGAAGAATTCCAGTTCTCCCTCCAGACCTGTTAGGTATTTCTTTAAACTGAGTATCTCATCCATCTTTTTTCCAAGATTTTCCATAAAATTATCGAAATTCACTTTTTTTATAAAACTTTCTTTTTATATTTAAGGACAATTAGCCAAACACCTTTTTAATTTTTGGCTTATTAGTTATTAAGTTATGGAAATATGGACAGAAAAGTACCGCCCTCACTCTTTAAATGATATTGTTGGGCAGAAGGAGATTATACAAAGAATTAAGTCTTTTGTAAGCTCAAAATCAATGCCCCATCTGCTTTTTGCAGGGCCAGCAGGGATAGGAAAAACAACAACATCCCTTGCAATAGCCAGGGATTTGTTTGGTGAAAACTGGAAAAACTGCTTTCTTGAAATCAATGCTTCTGATGAGAGTGGAATACCTGTTATAAGGGGAAAGGTAAAGGATTTTGCAAGAACAAGAACTCTAAAAGATATACCTTTTAAGATAATCCTTCTTGATGAAGCAGACGCTCTTACTTCAAGTGCACAGCATGCATTAAGAAGAACAATGGAGAAATATGCATCAACATGCAGGTTTATCCTTGACTGCAATTATTCTTCAAAGATAATAGACCCTATACAGTCAAGATGTGCAGTTTTCAGATTTAAGCCATTGACAAAAGAGGATGTTATAGAGTACCTTAATAAAATTTACAAGACTGAATTTCCAGGTATTTATAATCATAATTTTAGTAGCCCAGTAGTAAACACAATTGCTGAACTTGTTAATGGTGATGTTAGAAAAGCTGTTAATTTGTTTCAATCTGTTTGTGCCTCTCATATGGAACTTGTAAAGCAAGGTAAGTTAGATAATTTTACTCCAGAATTAGTATATGAAGTTGCAAGCTATGCAAACCCTGCTGATATTAAAAAACTCATAGAAACTGCGCTTAAAGGAAACTTAAAAAGTTCAATGAATTCAGTTATGTCAATAATATACAATTACGGGCTTTCAGGTGTGGATTTGCTTAAGCAGATGCAGTCCGTAATTATTGATTATGAAGGCATTGAGGATGTAAAAAAGCTTGAAATGATTGATAAAATTGCTGAGTGTGAATTCCGTCTTGTTGAAGGCGCAGACCCTTATATACAGATACAAGCGCTTCTTGCACAATTTATGCTGAAATGAATCTTGCAGAAAAATACTTTCCACAATCGGGAAATGAAATCATAGGACATGATAGTCATGTTGCTCTGCTTAGAAAATTCTTTTCTGAGTATAAATCAATGCCTCATAAAGCAATTCTTCTGGTTGGTTCAACTGGTTCAGGAAAAACAAGCATTGTTCATGCAATTGCAAAAGAACTTGTTTATGATGTTATTGAATTCAGCGCCTCTGACAACAGAAGCAAAAAGAACATAAGTAGTTTAATAAAAGAAGCTTCCAAAACAAAAGGACTTTTTAACAGAGGAAGGGTTATTCTTGTTGATGATATTGATGCTTTTGCAGGAAATGATGATTATGGTGGAGTTGGGGCTGTTCTTGACGCAGTATCGGGTTCCTCAGTACCGATTGTTCTGACTTCAAGAGCGGAAAATGAAAATACTAAAAAATTTTCAAAAATCTCAAAAAAACTTAATTTAAATTCAAGAAGCAGAGCTGAAGTTGTGGGATTTTTAAAAGAAATCTGCAATAAAGAAAAAATAATATGCGAATCAGGGGTATTAAATACGATTGCAGCAAGAAGTGAAGGAGATTTAAGAGGATGTTTGAATGATTTGGAAACTCTTAAGACAAAACCTGATGTAAAATTTGATGATATTAATGATGCGGGTTCTAGGGAAAAAGACAGGGATATTAATTATTGTCTTGGGGAAATATTTAAGGAAAAAAGCTTTGATGTTTCAAGAACACTTGAACACATTGAAAAAAGCCCTGATGAGTGCATGCTATGGATTTCAGACAATATACTTAATGAATACAGCGGAGATGAATTAAAAAAAGCATACCATTACATGTCAAGAGCTGATTTATTCAGAGCAAGAATAATGAAAAATCAGTACTGGAGATTTATGTATTACCAGTGTTTTTTTATGACCGCTGGCGTTTCACTTTCAAAAAAAGAAGCTAATTTTGAAAATCAGAAGTACTCTTACCCTGAAAAAATAAGGTATTTGGGTATGACAAAGTTCAGCAGAGCATATGCAAATTCAGTTGCGAGGAAAATAGCTGAAAAATGCCACACTTCAGTTAAAAAAGCAAAAGAACAATATATGCCCTTATTAAGGGAATTATATTCAAGGAATAATTTGGTTGAAGGCATTGATTTGGATGATAAAGAGATGAATTGGCTTATTGGTTAATTTTAAATATATGATTTTCTCTGTAATCAATATTATGGCAGAATGTGAATTTTGCGGAGATGAAACAGAAAAGACATGCAAAAAATGCGGGATTCCATGTTGTGAAAACTGCATTGATGTAAACGAAGGAGTATGTCCTGACTGTGCAGAACATAGAGAAGAAGAAACAGAAGAGAACTATGAAGATGACTATGAGGACAAAACTGAAGAATAACTTTTTTTTATTTTATGAATTTTTCACTTATAGTTAATTTAGGGGTTCTTAAGGATAGAGAATAATCAGCTACTTTTGTGCTTGAGGAATAACTTCCCATTACCTTTGATAATTCAGTTATCTCATTATATGTTGCGGAATTTTCAACAATAATATAATAACTGCTTCCCATCTTATTTGTATTAATCCTTAAATATTCATCAGTAGGATGAGCTCTTAAACTCA
>JAQUSD010000013.1 GCA_028715295.1 Candidatus Nanoarchaeia archaeon | reverse complement strand
AAAAGAATGCAATCATGATAGCACTCAATGCTATAATAAAATTAAAGGAGGCTGTAAAATAATGGCGAAAAAGAAAAAAGCAAAGGAAATGCCTAAGAAAGCAGCCAAGAAGGCAGGGTTTGGACAGAAACTAAAATCTGAATTCACAACAATTGCAATAGTGATGATACCAATTGCAATAGCAATAAACCAGGTTGGAAGACTTATACACGAAGCATTAGCACTTCCGGTTTATCTTGACACAATAGGTACACTATTCACTGCAATGCTCTGCGGTCCTTGGGTGGCGGGTATTGGCGGATTCCTTACAAATGTAGTGACAGCCATAGCATACGGAAGAGCAACCTCAGTATTCTTCGGAACAGTTCAGCTAGGAATAGGGCTTTTAACAGGATTTGTCGTTTACAAAGGCTGGCTTAAAAAATGGTGGCAGGTGCCTATAATGGGTACTGCAAACGCATTAGTTGCTGCCTTGATAAGCGCACCAATAGTAGGTATTGTAAGCGGAGGAGTATCCGGGCAGGGGCAGGACGTAGTGTTCGCATTTTTCCTTGCTGCTGGAGAAAGATTCTGGAATGCACTATTTGCTTCAAGGTTCCTTGTTGAATTACTTGACAAAGCAGTTATATCCATATTCATACCATGGATGGCTGTTAAGAGGCTGCCTGATAGATATGCAAAGCTGTTCAAATACGCACACAAAGTTCGTAAGTGAAAAGAGTAGCATTAATAAACTACTTTTTTCTTTTTTTATTATATAATGACAAAAGCCATTCTAAGTTCCTACATTAAAAAAAATACATTCATACATAAGTTAAATCCATTAACAAAACTTATTTTTCTCGTTGCTGTAATTATCACAGTTTTTGCTGTTAAAAGTTTCATATACAATCTTATAATTGTTTTAGCAATAATACCTCTTGCATATTCAGCAAAGCTATTAAGTAAAGTTTTCAAGCCACTAAGGTATTTGTTCATCATATTTATAGTGCTCTATGGTATTCAGAGTTTTCTATACCCTGAAAAAGAAACAATCCTGATTGATTTTGGATATGGGATTGCAATATGGGAAGAAGGTGTGCTGTTTGCAACAATAATCTCATTAAGGCTTCTTGCAATGATAGTGCATGGATATTTTTTTGTATTAGTAACTCATCCCGGGGATTTGGTTTGTTCATTAAGAAAAATAAAATTTCCGTATAAATTTGGTTATATTGTCCTGTCAACTCTTCAGGTTATCCCAAGAGTGGCGTCGCAGATGGAAACCATAATAGACGCACAGAAGAGCAGGGGGCTTGAAACAAAAGGAAGTATTGCAAACAGGCTAAAAGCATATTCCCCTCTTCTCGGCCCTCTTTTTTTAGGTTCAGTGCAGAATGTTGTTGAAAGAACAATAGCTCTTGAATCAAGGGCATTTTCATATGAAACTGAAAAAACAAGCTACAGGGAAACATACGTAAGAAAAAAGGACAAGATAATTATGGCATCAATAGTTGTGTTCTTCACATTATATGGGGTGATTTCATGGATATTGTAAAATTCAAAAATTATTCATGGAAATATTCTGAAACAGACAAATATGTATTGAAGAATATAAACCTAACAATACAGCAGGGTGAATTTTTAGGCATTATCGGAAATGTCGGTTCAGGCAGAAGCACGCTGTGCATGTCACTGCTGGGGTTGGTGCCTCATCTTTTTTATGGAAAAACAAAAGGAGAACTTATTGTTGATGATATTGTTGTTAAAAAAGCAAAAATATCTGATTTGTCAAGCAGAGTGGGGCTTGTGCTCCAGTCTCCTGACACACAGCTTACAGGAGCAGGAACAAATGTTGAAGAAGAGCTTGCATTTGGACTTGAAAATCTTGGAGTCCCGAGAAGAGAGATAATAAAAAAAGTAGATTCAATGCTCAAGCTTCTGAATTTAGAACAATTGAGAAATCGTTCTCCTTTTGAACTTTCAGGTGGGCAGCAGCAGAAAGTTGCAATTGCAAGCGTTTTTATAATGGAGCCTAAAATATTGGTTCTTGATGAACCCACTGCACAGCTTGACCCTCTTGGAACAGAACAGGTTTTCAGTTTTATAAAAAAACTGGCTAAAAAAGGAACCACAATTATTCTTAACACTCAGAAAATTGATTACATTGCTGAATTTGCAGACAGGATTGCTGTTGTAAACAAAGGAAGAGTTGTAAAAGTCGGGGAAACAAGAGAGATTCTTACCAATGTTGAACTGCTTAGAAGAAACGGGATTTCTCCAACAGTCTTCACAAAACTTTCTGAGGAATTAATAAAAAACAGGCTTTACAAAGGAGAACTTGCAATGACTTTTGGTGATGCAGTAAAAATAATGAAAAAGGTGAAGAGGAAATGAGTGAAAATGTAATTGAAATTAAAAATCTGTCATTTACATATCCTGCCGGAGTTGAAGCTCTAAAAGACATTAATCTTGAAATAAAAAAAGGGGAGATAGTGGCAATAATTGGACAGAATGGTTCTGGAAAAACAACTCTTGTAAAGCACTTCAACGGACTTCTTCAGCCAACATCAGGAACAGTTATTATAAATGGGAAAGACGCTAAACAGTCAACAACAGCACAGCTTTCAAGAGAAGTCGGCTATGTCTTTCAGGATCCGGATGACCAGCTTTTTATGAGCAAAGTAAAAGATGAAATTGCATTCGGCCCTAAAAACCTAAAAATGAAAAAAAATGAAGTTAACAAACGCGTAAGGGACACTCTTAAACTTGTAAAACTGTGGAAATTTAGAAATACCCACCCTCTTGACTTGAATTTAGATGACAAAAAACTAATTGCTATAGCTTCAATAATTGCAATGAACCCTCATGTAATAATATTGGATGAACCAACAAGCGGGCAGGACCACAGAGGGATTTTAAGAGCTGAAAGTCTTATTAAAAAATTAAGCAAAGAACACACTATAATAATAATCTCTCATGACATGGATTTGGTTTCAAAAATAGCGCAGAGGGTGATTGTGATGTACAACTCAAAAATATTAATGACTGGAACTCCAAAGGAGGTTTTTATAAAAACAAGTCTTTTGGCAAAAACACATTTGAAGCCGCCTTTAATCACACAGCTAAGCCAAAAAACAAAAGGCATGAGAAGTGATATACTCAGCATAGATGAATTTATTGAAGAACTAAAAACTAAAAAACCTCATTCTTCCAAATCTCGCTGAGTTTTCTCATTTTTTTTGGTTTAGGTTTTTCATCAGGGTAACCTGCTGTTATGAGGCATACAACCTTAACATGTTTTGGAAGTCTGAATGCTTTTATTATTGATTTTTCTATTTCAGGGTACTCTGGGTCAAAAGCGCCTATATAACACGTTCCAATTCCCATGGCATTGGAAGCTATAAGTATATTTTCAACAGCGCATGCAACATTTTCAGGATTATGAACTGTTTTGGCTCTGGTTTCATCATAACAGCATGCAATTAAAAGCGGGGCATCAGCCATAAACTTGCTTCTCTGGCTTTTGTATTCTGAAATCTGTTTCATCTTGTTTTTGTCAGTTGTTGTTATAAAAACCCATGGCTGGCTGTTGAAAGATGAAGGTGCATTTGCTCCTGCTTTGATTAATTCTTTCACTACTCTTGAAGGTATTTTCCTTCTCTGGTATTTCCTTATACTTCTTCTTGTGTTAATGGCTTTCAATGCTTCCATTATATTATTAGTAAGTCTTTTATTCTATTAAAATCTTATTCTATCTATGCTTTGGGTGTTATACATAACTCTTGCTATATTTTTTCTTAGCAGTAATATTCTTCTTGTTAAAACTCTAGTAAGAAAAATAAGTCCGTTTGCAGTTCTTTTTTACCAGTATTTAATTGCAATACCTCTTGTTTTTATATACTCATTAATGACAGGCTCAAAAGCAGACTTAAATGTTCTGTGGAGCATTCCGCTTGGCTTTATTTATGTTGTTGCAATAGCTCTTTTTTATATTGGTTTGAAAAAAGGTAATCTTTCAAAAGTTTCACCAGTATTCAACATGAATCTTCTGGTTACTTCATTACTAAGCATAGTCTTTTTTGCAGAACAGTTCAATCTTAAAATTATATTGGGGCTTGTGTTTGGAGTAGTGAGTGTATATCTTATAGGTGGTGCTAAAAAATGATCTGGCTTGCTTATGCACTGGGTGCTATGGCTCTGCAGGGACTGGTTATTTTTATTGTAAAAGCATTTTCATTCAGGTTATCTCCTTTATTAGTACTTCTTTTCCAGTACATTGGTAGCATACTGCTCCTTTCACTTTACTTAAAACACAAAAAAATAAACCTTCATCTGGATAAACTATGTGTAAAAAAAGTGTTTGCATCAGGATTTCTTGTGTCAACAGGACTTTCACTGTATTATCTGGCCCTTGGACTTGCAGAAGCATCAAAAGTTGCAACAATACAGAGTGTAGGGGTTACTGTTCTGCCAGTGCTGTTTGCATTTTTAATTCTAAAAGAAAAAGTAACAAAAAGACTTTTTGCCGGACTAGTTTTTGCTGTAATGTGCATATTATTTCTTACAATCTAATTTCTGAAGAATTCAAGTTTTTCCCATTTATTCATTTTTTTAACTCTTAATTCAAGCTTCATTGCCTGGCTTTTTTCAAGATTTCCCTTGTAGCCTGCCAATTCCACAGGCAGTCTTCCGCTTGTATACTTTGCTCCTTTCCCTGAATTATGCGCTTCAATTCTTTTTTCAAGATTATTTGTAGCACCGCAGTAGAAGCTGTTGTCTCTGCATTTCAAAAGGTATACAACCCAGTTATCCATTAAAAAATAATTGATTTACTTATAAAAAAAGGTTATTAAAAAAAATAAAAAATAACAAACTTAGAGAAACTAAACGATTTATTCTTCGTCTTCTTCAACTTCGTCTTCAGAATCGTCTTCAGATTCCTCAGTGTCTTCATCTTCAAAATCTTCTTCAGTTTCTTCAACATCTTCCTCTTCAGGAAGCTTTTCTGCCTTTTTTTCAAACCTAGGTTTTCCTTCACTTCTTGGTTCAATACCCTTCATTGAAAGGTAGCATTCCTTGCAGTATACTGGTCTGCCTTCAATTGGTTTGAATGGCACTTCTGTTTCAACTCCGCATTTTGAGCAGGTTGCCTTGAACATCTGTCTTGGAAAGCTTCTGTCTCTATCTCTAAAATTTCCTCTGTTGTTTCCAAATCTTCTGTTTCCAAAATTTCTTCTATTTTCCATTTTATTCACTTTTATTTATGGGAATAAACAATTTATTCCTCTTAAAAAGACATTTTATTTAGCTTATAAAGGTTTTGATTAGCTCTTAAAAATGCCTAAAAACTCGCATCTTTTGCAAATCTGTCTGTTGCTAGGCTCTCCGCATAGTTCACAATATCTTAACTCCCGATTATACATATATTTTTTCTGTATAACTGGCAGTATTCTCAAAAAGTTTTCAACAAGATTTTGCTTGATTTCAGGGTATTTTGCTGAAAGTTCTCCAATATGTTTTCTTATTTCCCTTCTGTAAGTCCCTGCTGAACAAGGACAGGGCTCATAGATAACTGGAAAGGTATGCTTTTCAGAATATTCCTTTATCTCTGCATTTGTACAGAAATATAAGGGCTTTATTCTTTCAACAAATTTTTTGTCTTTTAAAATACCGGTTTTAGGCCCCAAATTAATGCTTAATTCAGGATTTCCATTCATAAAATTCATAAGAACATTCTCAACCTCATCATCAAGATTGTGTCCTGTTGCAAGCCTGTCTGCCTTAAGCCTTCTTGACTCTTTGTTAAGCATCCATCTTTTTATTACACCACATATAGTGCAGTTGCTTAAATTAACTTTTGACTGTATCCCGCTCCTTAAATAGCATATCGAACCGCCATAATGCTCTTTCATATCAAGAATATGAAGTTTAACTCCAATTGTTTCACAGAATTTGCTTATATTATTTGTATTGTCATCACTGTATTTTCCAATGCCTAAATTAATAGTCATTGCCTCAACATTATACCTGAGTTTATTAAGAATATAAAGGCAGGTTGTGGAATCCTTGCCTCCAGAACATGCAACAATTATTTTGTCTTTTTTGTCTGCTAACTTATACTTCTCTATTGTCTGTTTAACTGTTTCCTCGATTTCAGACAGTGTTTTCATTATTTAAAAATAATAATGCTGTTATTTATTAATGTTTTAAAACAATTTAAAAGGTTTAACCTGCCAAGTTTAAAATAATGGAAAAAAAGCCTAAAGTTATTGTTGTGACAGGAATATCAGGAAGCAGAAGCAAGGAATTCTGCACCAAGTATGCTCCTGAAAGCAAATCAGTGAAAGTGTACCATACAGGAGATATGCTTTATGAAAAAGCAAAAGAATCTTTTAAGGATTACACCCCAAAAGAAAACCTTCTTAATATAGAATTAAGCACGCTTAATCTCCTTAGAAACTCAGTATTCAAGCAGATTGCTGATGAAATCAAAAATCCAAAAAAAGAGTATGACAGAATCATAATTGACACTCACGCAAAGTTTTTCTGGAATTATGTATACCATAATGCTTTTGACTTAAGCTATCTCAACATGATTTCTGCTGACTTATTTATAACAATAATAGACAAGCCTTCTGCTATACTGACAAACCAAAGAAGAAAAGAAATGGGCAGGGCGCAGAAGCATGACTTAGAGGATATTTTATTCTGGCAGAACAATGAAGTTGATACAACTGAACATATGTCTGCTGTAGGAAAGCAGAAACCGTTTTACATTCTCCCAAGCAAACAAGACCCTATTATAATTGAAAATCTCCTCAAAAGTAAGTTCTTAATATATCTGAGCATGCCTATGACAGACTGCAACAGTGAAGCAAATTCAAAAGTAACAGATTTTGCTGAAAAACTTAATAATGTCGGAATTGAAATAACAGGATGCCCCACTCCAGTTATTGACCCAAGAACAATAGACATAGAACATGACAAAGAAATACTTAAATTCATGGGTAAAAAAGATGCTTCAGAACTTGATGAAGCTGAAAAGCAGGTTTTTGAAAGGTTCAAGCTAATAAATGACAGCCAAACCATACACAGGGATTTGAACTGGTATATTGGAAAATCAACTCATGTTGTTGCATACTACCCTCCCGGAACAGAAATATCAAAAGGTGTTTCAGATGAATGCACAAGAGCATTTGAATCAAGAAAATATGTTTATGTTGTGTTTCCAAAAAAGAACAAAAGTCCGTTCATAAGGATTTCACATGATGTATTTGAAAACGGAGATGAATTTCTGGATTTCTTTAAAAATCACATAAAGTCAAAGATAAATGATTTCAAAAGGAGCGACAAAAAATGAAAACAGCAAAAGAAATTTTAGCTAGGATGGTTGAACACACTAACTTAAACTTAGATGCAACAGACAAAGACATTGAAAAGCTGTGCGATGAGGCTAAGCTGGCTAATTTCGGGTTCGTCTGTGTTCGTCCTGAAAAAGTAGAATTTGCCTATCATGAATTATGTAATTTTGATACAAAAGTTGTCAGTGTTGTTGGCTTTCCAGAGAATAAATGCACAACATTGGATGAATTCATACTTGAAATGAACCAGCATAAAACACATGAAAAAGTAAGGCAGGCAAAATGGGCTCTGCTGTATGGTGCAAAGGAAATTGATATGGTTATTGATATAAGTGCTTTAAAAAACAGGGAATTTGAATTTTTCAAAAAGGATATTTCAAGCGTGGTAAAGGCTTCAAAAGGATATGCTGTAAAAGTTATAATTGAAACAGGATTTCTTGAAGATAATGAAAAAGTCAAAGCAGGCGTGCTTGCACAGGAAGCAGGGGCCTGTTTTGTAAAAACTTCAACAGGATATGGTGTAAGCGGTGCAACAGAACAGGACATTGAACTTCTAAGTATGATTCTTAATGAAAAAACAGGAATAAAAGCGTCAGGAGGGATAAAATCAATTTCATACGCCTTTGATTTATATAATGCTTCACAGAAATACAAACAACATGAATTCAGAATCGGTTCAAGCTCTCTTGCAGAAGAATTTTAAGGAAAATTAAAAAAAATCAAATTTTAATTTATAAGTTTGTTTTTTTCATAGTATTCAACAACATCTTTCATGCCTTCAAGAAAATCAGGCCATTTTAATTTATATCCTGTTGAAAGAAGCTTATTGTTATCAAAACAAAAATTATTGCATATATAGCTTAAATCTGAAATCTTAAACAAAGGTTTCTGCTTTGACATTTTGCATGAGAATTCATATAACTTTGCACCAAGCGCTGCAAGAGGTTTTGGAATTGATACAACTGGTTTTCTATAGCTTAAAAGCCCCCCCAGATATGTGGCCAAATCCCTTATCTTAAGGGGAGTATTGTCTGAAATATTATACAAATCCCCAATTGTTTCATCAAGTTCTGAGAGATGTATAACTGCACCAGCAACATCTTCAACATGAACTGCATGAACCATAAATTTTCCTCCCTTAACAAGAGGTATACATGGAGAGTTGTATTGTTTTGCAAAAGCAACCAATTTTATTAAATCTATTTTAGAATGTTTCCCCCATGGCCCGTAAATCATTGCAAGCCTCACTGTTGTTACTGGTAGCTTGTGTTTTTCATAAAATTCATAACCTGCCTGTTCCTGAAGGTATTTTGTGTGTTCGTATGTATTGTTGAACTTAATATCGCAGGATTCATTTGAAGGAGCTCCATTGCATTTGTAAATAGAAGCTGAACCAAAATTAATAATATGTTTTATCTTATGTGTTTTAGTGCTTTCTAATGCATCATTAAGTATATTCTTTGTTCCATTCACATGGATGTTGTATAAAAATTCATATTTTGCTGAAGGGTCAACAACACCAGCAGTGTGGTATATTTTGTCAACGCCTTTTGTAACACCCTTAACATCTTCCTGCTTTGTGATGTCTCCTTTAACAAACTCTATTTTGCCTTTAAAAGAAGAAAGGTTTGAATCTGACAAATCAAAAACTCTTATTTTTTCCCCTTTTTCAAGGAGCTGTTTTATCAAGTAATAACCAACTTGTCCGTTTCCGCCAGTTATTAAATTCATCATTTTACAAAATATTGAATAACCTATCACTTAATAAACTATTTGTTCAGACACTTCACTCAAAAACAGCTACAAATGAAAAGATTTTTAATCAAAAATAAACAATATTTTTTATGGCTAAAAAACAGCACATGAGAAAGCTTTACCGTTCTAAAACAAACAGAGTTATTGCTGGCATCTGCGGGGGCATTGGGGAATACTTCAACATTGACCCTGTTATAATCAGGATTTTATGGGTTCTTTTTACTCTTGCAGGAGGTTCAGGCATAATTGCATATATAATAGCATGGGTAATCATTCCTGAGGAAAAAGACAAAAGTATTGCTGAAAAATTCTCAAATGCTGAAAAAAATGGGAAACACTATAAAATGGAAAAAAATGAAAAGGCAAAAATACTCATGCTTCTTGGAATTTTTATAATAATTGTCGGTTTGGGATTTGTGCTTAGAAATGTTTTTTCAAACTGGTTTGGATTTTTTAATTTAGGCGGTTTTTTCCTTCCTGGCGTAATAATAGTGATCGGAATCATACTTGTGATTAAAGGGCGTGATTAAATGGACTTTGGACAGATTTTCTGGGGCATTGTATTGATCTGCTTTGGAATTGCATTTTTTATATCAAACATCTACGGAATAAATGTATGGCATTTGATTTTCACATACTGGCCAGTTATACTTATAATAATTGGATTTTCAATACTCCTCAGGGCTTACAGGGGCTATAAGAAATGAAAGGTTTTGGTTACTTTTAATATATTTAATTCTGGGGTTTAAGTTTCTTATACACCCATGAACTTTTGTCATCAAGAGGTATTCCTTTTTCAACATCTTTTAGTATTGACTTATGACTTGGATTAAAAGAATACTGGGTTACATATCCGCTGTTTTCTTCTTCAACTTCTCTTTCAAGAATTCCTTTTTTTGAAAGGGATTTAACAGCTTCCTGATAAACTGCTTCATTAAACCTTCTTCTTAATGTTTTCTCAAAATATGCCTGTATCTTGTACTTCCTGACTGGTTCAGGAGTGATTATTTCATCCTTGTTTTTGAGTTTAGTCCATTTCTTCTTGACATCATTATAGATATTTCTCAGTATTATTGCTGAATATAAAACAACATCATTGCTGTCAGGGTGCTTTGATTTTGAAGCATGTTCCATCATGTCATCAAAAATGTTTTTCTGCTTTTTAGTTTCCCTGTTTATAAATTCATCAAGACTAGCCATGATAAAGAACTGTAAAATTTGTATTATAAATCTTGTGTTTATTCAGCAGGGATATAACCAAATTTTCTAAGGAAAGCTGTTTCTCTCTTAAAATAAGAATCACCTTCATGGGCTGTTTTTAAAAGTTCTTTAAGTGCTTTTTTTGTGTATATTGGAACAACTTCTCCTCTTTCAAAAACCTCTCCATCCATGACATGTCCATGTGTTGCAGGAACTTCAGTTGTCCCTCCATCAGGAAAAAATGAATAAGTTCCAAAACGTCCTGTTGGATAATTAAGCATAACTATGTCCTCTTGGAGACGCTTAACCATATACTCTTCAAGTTCTATAGTTATGTCAGGAACATTATTTTTCGGTTTTTTGTCAAGCATTGCATAAACCCCATGATAATTAACAACAGGGATTTTGACTGTTTTTCCATTTAATTCAAAAACAGCGTTTGCAATAGTTTTTTCATCAAGAACATCATCAATTGATTTTTCTTTTTTTAATTTCATAAAATAATAGTGTAATTGCTCTTTTAGTTTCATAAAAATAAAATAAATACTTTAAGTATTTAATTCTTTGTTTTTATTCTGAAAATCCTGTAAACCATCATGAATATATAACCTATTGATGCAACTAAATAACCCAACTGGAATAATCTGTTCATGTAAAATATATATCTTAACATCATAAACATACTGGCTATAATCATCAAAGTATACGGATTAAAATTAAAACTGGCTTTATTTTTGCCTATTCTAAAAGCAACATCAAAACCCTTTGATTCCTTTTTTGAAGAAGCCAGAAGGATGCACCTTTTAGAAAGCTTCCAGATAACCTTTCTTATCCTCACATCAAATTCGTAAAAGTCATCAACTATAAGGACAAAATTATCAGATATTTTTAGTTTTTCAAAACACAGATTGAAAGAATCAACAACAGAATATTGCTTTTTAACTCCGAGTTTAATACATAACAGTTCCATAAATTTTTTGGAACTGCAGGGATAAACATAAATTGAGTTTTTAATGTAAAAATCAAGTGTTTTCAAAAGTTCAGTCTTTCCTTTATCACCGTAAACAAGAACAGACTTTCTTTCCTTTAATTGTTCAAAAACCTCATGCAGGAGCTTATTGTCCATCAAAAGTGTCAGGGCAAAGGTATTCAAGATTTTTCTCAGATGAATCCCTATTTTTTACATATCCAAGCTTTTCAAAGCAATCAATTCCAAGTTCTGAAACAATTCTTTCACACCCAGTGTCCTTTGCTCTTGATTCCAGAACACAAAGAAGATTTTCCTCAATGCTTTTATTTTTATGTTCATCTGCAACACTCAAGCCAACAACTTCCATTTCAGAGCCTTTGTTGATATAAGATATGAACCCTATCTGTTCATTTGAATCAGAGTCCAATGCAAAAAAACCTTTAGCATCGCTGCTTAATATATCAAAAACACCTGCACTTGGTTTACTATGCTTTATAAAATAACGCACAGTATACCCCTTATCACCAGCACAGTAAACTCTTCCGCACACGCCCCCGAATTTACCCCTGATGTCTTCACCAATAACAGAAGGGTGTATTGTGCAGTATTTTTTAGCATCATCATAGAAAAGACACTTTATTCTTTTGTTTATTTCAGATAATGCCATATCCATAATTTTTCTATGCTGTTTACTTTTGATTTTATTAAATTCATTTTTTGAAAGTTCAAAATCCCCTGTAAAAAGCGCATGTACAAATCCTGAAACATCAATACCTGAATCAGCAATAAGTCTTAAAGGGACAAGCATTTTTTTCCTGTTTTTTATAGCTCCTTTTATAACATAATCGTCTTCAAAGAAGTCTGTTTTACAGCAGTGGCTAAAACATCTGCTACAGGCATCATTGAACATGAAAGATTCGAGTTTCATAAAAGTGTAGCAGAATAATGCATTTATAAAGCTTGCTAATACCACTTCTTGCACTTATAACAATACCACCTTTTATACTTAGGAATCCATGTTAATTCGCTTTCCTTGCATGTTGGGCACTTATATCTTTGTGGGTTTTGTTGCTGAACTGCAGCTGTCTGAGTCTGCTGTTTTCTTTTTATAAATTCATCAACATCGTTTCCTGATTTTTTCTTCATGAGCTGGTTTATAACCAAAAGCCCTGCTGATGCAGCGCTTCCTCCAATAACAATGACAAGCATTACTGTCTGGCCCTGCTTCATGTTTTCTATCTGGATTTTTATTTGAGCGCAGTCGCTTTCACAGGTTTCAAGCTCGCCTGGCTCACATACCCCATCTCCGCAAACTGCTGCAAAAGCATTGGAAATAACAAAAGCAAAAAGCAGGAAAAACACTGCATTCTTCATGTTATTTAATAAGAAAAAGGCTGTTGATAAATGTTTGCAGGAAAAAACGAAATATTTAATTACTATTCTATTACACATTATTACTATGGAAGAGAGGCTTTATTACACAAAAGATAAGGATATGTTCCTTAATAATGAGGACTTAAAGCTTAAAGGGTTCTCATTTGAAAATTCTGTAAATGTAGACTACAAAGATGAGGGTTATGTTTTCCTCTTTAAAGCTGATAAAGAGTGGTTTGACAAAATGAAAATTGAAAAAATGGAAGGTGTCAAGGAAATCACTGAAAAAGCTGATAAAGAGAAAATATTAAAGAAAATGAGCAGCCTTGATGAAGATGTAACTGCTGGTATTGGAGGGCTTTTCTGAAATGGAAAGCGCGTCAGGTTTTGAAAACCCTGGCGCAGTGGTTAATGCTCTTGTTTTTGAAGATATCAGCTGTATACTTGAAAATATGAACATATTCCGTCCTAAAATACTTCTTGATGAGTGTGTAGACCATAAATTCTGGTATAACAGGCTGAGAAATGAATTTGACAAAGAAATATGTGGAATACAGCATGTCTGCAAGCTAAGCATCAACGGCAGTAAGGATTCAGAAGTTGTGGAATATGCTTACAAAAACGGCTATGAAGTTATAATGACTTCTGATAAAAATGATTTCCCATCAGAAAGCAGTATAAAAAGCAGATATCCTGAAATCAGAAAAAAGATTTACATTGAGCCTGTTAGAAAAAGATATCTTGAAGAGTATGCGGAGGAGGTTATAATTCCTTTTCTTGAAGAGTTTATAGATGAGAGAAATTCAGTTATAAAAAATGAATTAGTTAAAATTCTGGGGTGAATTCATGAACAGCTATAAAATTAAATTAAAGGATATTAAAAGAAAAAAAATACTTCTGGATGAGTGTGTGAATTTTGAATATATGGTGGGACTTTCAGAAATTCTTGACAAAGAAGAATACTACCTAATGCATGTAAATGACTTAAAAAACCTTAAAGGAAAGCCTGATGAGATAATTGCTGACTATATAGACAAACATGAATTTGATATATTCATAACATGCGATTCTCCATTTTTATGGAGAATTTTGAATGGAAAGGGCTATAAGAAAAACTTAAGGGTTATATCTGTTAGTCCTTTTACACGTCCTGAAGAAAAAGACATTCAGGAAATCCATGAATATGTGGTATTTCAAGACGAATAAGCATTGAATGGTAAACTTTAAATAAGATTATTTTTAGTCATTTTGAATAAAGCGTCGATGGTGTAATGGTAGCATCTCAGCCTTCCAATGGTTTTGGAATATGAAAATAATTTCAGAACACCAGAAGTAAGCTGATGATCCGGGTTCAAATCCCGGTCGGCGCATTTCCTAATTTATTAAGAAAAAAGCTTTATATATTTTTGTGCTATTCTAATTATCTACAATGGCAGGTTTTGGAGATAGCAAAAATTTCAAATCTTATTTTGATGCTACTCCTAATACACCAAGAAAACCAGTTAAATTAAGCAGAAAAAAAGTTATTGCTATGATGTTCTTTGTTTTTGGACTTTTGTCCGGTGTTGTACTGGGTTCATATGGAACTGCAACAGGAAATGCAGTTTTTATGCAGATTGGAGATAATATAAAAACACTGGGCGAGGGGTTCATTAGTGCAATAATAACACCTTTTGCAGTGTTTTTCAATTCAGGTGAAAAAGTTGTTGTTGATATGTATGTTATGAGTATGTGTCCTTATGGTGTTCAGGCAGAAGATGGGTTTCTTCCAGTAAAAGAGAAATTTGGAAATTCAATTGAATGGAATTTATATTTTATAGGAACTGAAAGCAATGGACAATTTAACAGCCTTCACGGACAGCCTGAAGTAGATGAAAACATAAGACAGTTATGTATAATTGAGCATTATGCTTCAAAGTTTTATGATTATCTTGCATGTTTAAATAAAAATTACAACAATGCAGCTTCTATATGGCAGTCCTGTGCATCAAATGCAGGAATTGATACTGCTGTAATAAATTCATGCTTTAATGGGAATGAAGGAAAGGAATTATTAAAAGCAAGCTTTTTAGCTTCACAGAACAAGGGGGCAACAGGCTCTCCTACAATATTCATAAATGGACAGTCATATTCTGGAGGAAGAACTGAATCATCATTCACAAGAGCAATATGCGCTGTAATTCCTAGCCACAGTGCATGTGCAGGAATTGAAGTTCCATCTGAAGTAAAAGTAAAGGTATTAACAGACAGCAGATGTGATGATTGTGCTGAACTTGTTTCAATTATAACTCCAAGCCTTATATCACAGGTATTCCCTAATATGAAAGTTGAGGAAATAGATTACACCACAGCAGAAGGAAAAGCACTTTATGAATCAACAGGACTTACTTATTTGCCAGCTTATCTTTTTGAAAAGAGTGTAGAAAATGCAGAAGGCTATGAATTTATTGAATATTATATAGAAACAAAGGGAAATTATCTTTCATTAAGAGTGGGTGCAAGCTTTAATCCTGAAATAGAAATCTGCGACAATGAAATAGATGACACTGGCAACGGACTTGTGGACTGTGCAGACCCTGACTGTGCTTCAGAATGGGTGTGCATGGAAAAGAGAGAAACACCAAAAGTCGAGCTTTTTGTAATGAGCCACTGTCCTTATGGAACACAGATTGAAAAAGGAATAATCCCGGTATTGGAACTGCTTGGAGACAAAATTGATTTTGAACTCAAGTTCTGCGACTATGCAATGCACCCTTCAAACGGTGAATTAGAGGAACAGATAAGACAATACTGCATACAGAAAGAGCAGAAACCTTTGCTTGTCGAATACTTAAAATGCTTCCTTGAAGCAGGAGATTCATCATCATGTATTTCTCAAACAGGAATCAATGAAGAAATGCTTGAAGAGTGCATAACAGCAACAGATGAAGAATACAGCATTACTTCAGATTATGTTTCAGGAATAAATTTTAAAGGAAGCTACCCTTCATTCACTCTTAACCAGGAAGATGTTAATAAGTATGGTGTTATGGGCTCTCCATTTTTAGTAATAAATGAAGTTGTTGCTGAAAGTGTTTCAAGAAGTCCTGCAGGACTGCTTCAGGCAATATGCCTTGGATTTGCTGATGTTCCTGAAGAGTGTAGTGAGGTTCTTTCAACAAGCACATACTCAGCAGGATTTGGTTATAACATAGGAACTGAAACAACAGCAGAATGTAATTAAATTCTTATTTCAGTTTTAAAATTCCTAAACCTATATAAATGTTAAAAACTTAATTTTAAGTATTATGAAAGAGAAAGACCAGCTGGAAATTAAATTCTTTAAGCCAATTACAGGAATAATCAACCCTACAGTAATTGCAGGGTTTTCAGGAGTTGGACTTGTAGGAACTCTTGCTGCACAGTATCTGACTGAACAGCTTGACATGGAACAAGTAGGTTATATTGATTCCTATGAATTAGCTCCTATTGCAATACTTTCAAAAGGAGAAATCAAACATCCTATAAGGGTTTTCAGGGATAAAAAAAGAAATATTATGCTTTTTGAATCTGAATTTCCAATACCTAAAAGACTTGCATATGAACTTGCAAAAGATATAATCAATTTTTCAAAGAGAGTAAAAGCAAAAAAAATAATATGCCTTGAAGGTATAAGTTCCCAGTCTGATGAAAAGCCAAAAACATACACAATAACATCAAACCTAAAGCTGAAAAAAGAGCTTGGAGTAAAATCAGAAGTTATGGATAATGGAATAATAATGGGAGTTTCAGCTGCGATACTGCTTGAATCAAAAATGTCAAACATACCTGCTGCATGCCTTCTTGTGCAGAGCAACCCCCAGTTCCCGGACGGGAAAGCAGCAGCTGCTCTTGTCAGCAACATAAGCGAACTTATGAATCTTAACATATCCACTGACAGACTCATAAGTGAAGCAAATGCTTTTGAATCAAACATAAAAAAAATAATAGAAAAAGCAACAAAATTTGAATCAACAGGTTCAAAAGAAGATGCAAAAACAAGAAGTATGTACGGATGAAATCGATATATCTTTTTACAACAGCTGTAATACTCTCAATAATAGCAATAAACCTGTTTGTATATATTGATGCCTTGTTTTATGGGGTAATATGTATATTTGTATCAATGGTTCTTGTTGAATATGGAATATCAATAAGGGTTCTTGAGGAAAGAATTACCCAGAGCGACCAGTATGTATTTATAAAAATAACAGAACTTATCAAAAAATTTTCAAAAGCAAAAAGCAAAAAAGACAAAGACAAAATGTGGAATGAATTTAGAACTTCAATCAAAGAAAACTGCAGAAGCAAAGCAGTGGGCAATTTCACAGCCAAGAAGTTCAGGGATTTTGCTGATACAAAAGAATCCTACTCCATGATTGCAAGAATGGAAAAAAACGGCGCTCCAAAAAATCTAATAGGGAAAGAAACAGCCAAGAAGTTCAGCAAAGTATAATATATATAAATCAGTTCTGAGTAGAATTAACTATGACCACTATTGCAAACTACAACGCTTTGTTTGTAATTAGTGCAGTTACTCTTGGAGTTGTTCTTTCTCTTTGGGTTGGTATGAGGTTCATGATAAGAATAGACAGAAACATGAGCAAAGCAATGGACAAGCTCACAAGGCTTGAATCACAGCAGCTTAAGGTTGAAAACAAAATACTTAAATTAGAAATGAAGAAAAATAAACAACCTAAAAAACCAGCAAAGAAAAAGAAGAGAAGGTAACTGAACTTAATTATGCAAATAAAACAGAACTAATAAAATACATTAGGAACATGCCTGCACTGATAAAAGGCATTGCAGGATAAAACTTCTTCTTTTTCCCAAATATGAATATTACCAGCAATCCAATAACTGCTCCTGCTATGATCATCAACCCATGGTTTATGCCTGATGCTCTTGAAACAACAGTTGCAAAGAAAAGAGTAAAACCAACATCACCGCCACCGAGTATTGACACTTCTTTTTTGTATTGGACTATAAGTCCTGGAAAAAATCCAAGTTTTGACTGTCTTTTAGCAAAAACAATCATATGCTTTGTACCAAATACAGCAATAATATCATAAACAGATATTGCGATAAGGAGTATAATTGCTGTTGTAATATTAAATATTGGAGAGAAAATAACAACAAGCCCTGCATAAAGCATTATCTCAGTGATATTGTGGAAATACAAATCCTTCTCTTTTATTTTTATGAGGGCAGTCATAAATGCTATTATAAGTGCAAAAATCTCACCTATAAAAAGAGAAAATGTTATTGAAAGGCATATTGTTACTGCAACAACATACCAGATTCTCACAAAAAGGTTAAGCTTGTATTTAAGCATTAAGTAAAGGATTACTGTTGCAACAAGAATCCCGGTTATTATTGTCCAGGGGGTATAGGCCTCTTCAACGTCAGGGGCCTCAATACCATAAGGTATGTCCTTTGAAACATAGCTTTGGGTGACATACAGCCCAAATACTTCTGCTGTAATAAAAACAGAAAGCATTATCAGAATTGTCCCGATGTTTTTAGTTTTCATTATATACTTATTACTTCTTTCTGCTTTTTATCTTTTGCTCAAAAATTTCATAACAAAGCATAAGCATCATTCTTGGATTTCCATTTGACTCATCCCATATTTTCTTAATATCCTGCTTTGTAAATGGATAAAGTCCTCTTTTGCTCACTTTTTTAAGTCTTGATTTGACAAGTTCGACTGCTTCACTAAAGATTAATCCAGGAACTTTATAAACTTCTGAATTCTTTAGGGATTTATATTTCTTAACAAGCTTTTTCCAGTTGTCCTCAACAGTGGATATTACAAAGACAACATTTTTTTTGCTTCTCATTTCATCCAGAAGGTTAAGAACTTTCTTCACATAATCCTCTTTCATATATTCAGAAAACTCAAACCTGTCTATTATAACAATAATGTCTGTCTTACTCTTTGGGAAAACAATATCATCTTTCAGCTGGGAATAAAGTGCAGGAGTAAAGTAGAAAATGTATGAAAGTATTTTTTTCTTAGAAGCATGCTCTTTGAGTTTTTCAAGAAAAAAAGTCTTTCCAGAACCATAACCTCCCATTAAAACAACAAGCTTGTTTTCATCAACAGCAATATTTGCATCAACAGCATTGGATAATGTGTTGAAAAACTGCTTTCTGCTTCCATAAAACTTCTCATTATCAGAAGGAGCTATACTTACAAACGGATTCTTCATAGGTTAAATAATGAAAAATGTTCTTATTAAACTTTCTTAAACATTAAAAACAGCAATGTAAGGAGGCTAAATAAATTTTATATATTCAGACATTCTCCATTATCTAGTGAAACAATGGTTCAGGACATAGACTGGGGGGTTGTATATATTCTGACAGCAGTAATAATTGCAATAATCATACTTATAATATTTCTTGAAATAAGAAGGAGGAAAGAAGAACGCGAGCTTTATGAAGAAAATATTGAAAAATATAAAAAAGCTCTTAGAACATACAGCGAGCTTCCGGATCACCTTAAAACAAGATACTCGCCTAAAATGAGAGCACTTTATGATTTTCTTCTAAGAAAACGAAGTGAACTGCAGAAAAAAAAATAATCAATGCCCGGGATATAATTTCTTTACTTCCAGTTTTTTAAGTTTTTCAAGACTCTTTAACATTTTTTCAGGATTACCAGTGGGCAGGTCTGTTCTTCCAGTAGTTCTCCTGAACATAGTATCACCTGAAAAAAGTATTTTTTTAGTGTCATCATAAAGACATATTGAACAGTCAGTATGTCCTGGGGTTTCAATAACCCTCAAAGAATAACGTCCTGTTTTAATAATATCTCCTTCTTTTATTATTTTATCAGCAAACACGGGCTCTGCATGTTCTGTAAAAAAACTATGAAAAGTTGCATTGTCAAGATTTTTCAAATGTTCAGAACATTTTAAACTCATATAAATTCTGCAATTATTCTTCTTTTTAATTTCATTTGCATGAACCACATGGTCAAAATGACAGTGTGTAAGGATTAGAATATCCACTTTTTCATCAACAAGCTGTCCTGCATCAATAACAACTTTAATATCATCATCAATGTAATAAGTATTTGAGAATATACTCCCTGAATTTAACTTCTTGATGATTTTCATTCTTTTTTCAGCAGTATTCTTATAAGCTCTCCATAAGCAGGCCTTGTTATTAAAACACCTACAGTAATGCCTATTATTGTTGTAATTGCAAAACCTCTAAGAAGTCCAGCTCCTGCAAAAAGAAGAGGAAGCATGCCTGCAAGTGTTGTTGAAAAGACAGTCATGATTATTGCAAAAGCCCTCTTGATTTTCTTTTTTATACTTGTCCCTGTTTCATTCTCGTCTTTTTCACCCCTCACAACCTCATCTGTCATTATAATCTGGTCGTCAACTCCAGTTCCAACTGAAGCTATTATCCCTGCTATTGAAGCCATATCAAGAGTCCATCCAATTGCAGCTGCAACCCCCACTGTTATGAATATTTCAGAAAGAGTAACAATGATAATAGGCACTACAATTGAAAAACTTCTGTATCTAATCAAGATAACTAAGTCAACCATTAGTATTGCAAGTATAAAAACAAGGAATATATTCTCTGCAAATTCCTTCCCTAGAGAAGGAGAAATTGTTTCTATTTTAACAATTTCCATTTCAACAGGAAGCTTTCTTGACTGAAGAAGCGCCTGAAGTCTTTTCATTTCATTAAGAGCTTCTTTTTTAGTGCTTCTTGTTCCAGTTATAAGTGCTGAAGTGCTTGGCTCGTTCTGTAATTCAGAAACTATATTCAAGCTGCCACCGTCAAGCATTTCAGTGTCTATGTAAAAATCTATTGTTTCATTAAGATAGCATATGTCATTATAACATGTATCAACTGAAAGCAAGCTTACGACCTGATGGAAGTTCTCTGATGCTTCTTTTGTTATGTCTATCTGGAACATAAATTTCCAGTATGCAACCCCGCCAACAAGAATGGGTTCCACTCTCTGGGTGCACTGAACCCCTGAAAGACAAACAGAGGCTATCTGTTCTCCTGTAAAAGCAGTCTTATTTCCTACTTTTGCTTCAAAATAGCCTTCTTCTTCAAGAAGTGTCCTTGCTTCTTCAATTGTTGCTCCTGCAAGTTCAATCTGTATATATTGGGAGCCTGATAAATCAGTAAGGCTGTTTACAGGAGCTTCTTTAAGCCCGTATATGT
>JAQUSD010000002.1:67706-84055 GCA_028715295.1 Candidatus Nanoarchaeia archaeon | reverse complement strand
TACCTACATTTCAAATACAGAAATAATCCAGAATTATGACGGAAACCTGAAACCTGTTCTTAAAATACTTAGAATAAAGCCTGCAAGAATGCTTTCAGGAGTGAGTGTTGTTGCTGTTATGACTAAACCTTCTGAATGCATTCATGGAAAATGCATTATGTGTCCTGGAGGTGTTTGTGAAAATCTTCCTAAAAGCTATCTTCTTGATGAGCCTGCTCTGATGAGGGCAAAAAGACTTGACTACCATCCTTACAAGCAAACTAATAACAGATTAAGGCAATATATTATAGGAGGACATACTCCTGAAAAAGTTGAATTAATAGTTATGGGGGGAACTTTTCTTGGTGTTGAAAAGAATTATCAAAAATTTTTCATAAGGGAATGTTTTCATGCACTTAATGACTTTCCTGAAAAAATAACTAAATCATCAACTCTTGAAAAAGAAAAAAAGAAAAATGAAAAAGCAAAAGCAAGATGCGTTGCACTTGTTATTGAAACACGCCCGGATCTATGCTATGAACCTCATATAAATTCAATGCTTGATTATGGTGCAACAAGGGTTGAGATTGGAGTGCAAAGCACGTATAATGACGTTCTTGACAGGATTAAAAGAGGACACACAATAAGGGATGTGATAAAATCCACTCAGTTGCTTAAAGACAGCGGGTTTAAAGTAACATACCACATGATGCCTGGACTTCCAGGTTCAACAGCTGAAAAAGATATTGAGATGTTCAGGGAATTGTTTTCAAATCCTGATTTTTGTCCTGACGGGCTTAAAATTTACCCGACTCTTGTAATAAAAGGAACTGAACTTTACAAAATGTGGAAAAACAAACAATACAAAGCACTCAATGATGAAACAGCTGTAAAAATAATTTCAGAAGCAAAAAAATTCATACCTGAATATGTGAGAATCATGCGTGTACAGCGGGATGTGCCTGTAAATCAGATAGTTGCAGGCCCAAAGTCAAGCAATCTAAGACAGTTAGTGCTTGACAGGACAGGATGCAGGTGTATAAGATGCAGGGAGATTAAAGCCGATGTTCCGGCTGATGTAAAACTTCTGAGAAAAGATTACAATGCAAGCATGGGGAAGGAAATTTTTCTTTCTGCAGAGGACATTAAGAATGATAAGATAATAGGCATATGCCGTTTGAGAATCCCTTACAAGCCATTTAGAAAGGAAATAAATGACAAATCAGCATTAATAAGGGAACTGCATATATATGGAAAACAAACTGCAATAGGTGAAAAAGGAAAATCACAGCATAAGGGGTGGGGCAGAAAACTTCTAAAAGAAGCAGAAAAAATAGCAAAAAGTGAATTTAACAAAGACAACATAGTGGTAATATCCGGGGTTGGCGTCAGAGAGTATTATAGAAAATTTGGTTATAAGCTAAAAGGTGCATATATGGTTAAGAGAATATAAGTTCTTAATCACCACAATCTTTATTTTTACAGCATTGTCTTATTATATTATGACATCTGTTGGAGATATTATGGTTTCAAAGGTTATAACATGTGCTCCTGATGAAACCCTTTTTCAGGTTCTTGGAAAAATGAATAAAACCCACAAAAAAGAACTTCCTGTTGTTGATTCAAAGAATAAAGTAAAAGGCATGATATCTTATTATGATATTCTTGATATGAGAACTCCTTCAAACCTTAAAGCAGAAACAATAATGACTAATGTTCCTTTATTAAGAAAAGAAGAAAGCATTGAAAATGCTCTTGACTTAATGATAAGTTCAGGCATAGAAGCAATGGCTGTTGCTGATTCTCACAGCAAAATAATTGGTATAGTAAGTGAATATGACTTAATAAAATATTTCCTTAATGAAGGCATGTTTTCAAAAAAGGAAATTCCTGAATTTATAAGAACAAACATTAAGCCGTTATCTATTGATGACAATCTTTTAAAGGCAAAAAGAAAAATGGGATTTTACAACGTTCCTTTATTGCCAGTTGTTGATAAAAACATGAAATTTGCAGGAACAGTTGATGCATCTGATATTTTCCTTAATTACTTTACTCAGGTTAAAGGCAGAATTAATCCAGGAGATTATACCGGAGAAATGGTAAGATTTATGTCAGAAAGTATAGTTTCAGCACAAAATGTTTTGAATTCCTCAGCAAAAACAGTGAACGTCAATGCTCAGCTTGAAGATGCTGTTGGAAAAATGCTTGAAACAAAGACAAAAGCAATAACAGTTGTAAACATGAAGCATGAGGTTTTAGGAATGATTTTAAGAAAGGATGTTCTTAACTCAATTGCAGATGTAATAAGGGAAAAAGGTGTTTTAATTAATTTCTCAGGCATGAAGCTTGATGAACTTGATGCAGAGGAGTTACGAGGCATTGCTCTTGTAAATGTGAGGAAATTAGTCATGTTTTCTCCTGATATAAAATCAATTGAAGTGCACATAAAGCCTGTGCACTATGTTGAGAAAAAGAAATTTGAAATGAAGATGAGACTTGAATATTCAGGTAATGACATATCTATAAAAGAAGAGGGCTTTGATTTGTTTTATACATTTGAAAGGGCACTAAAGAAGTTAACAAATGTAGTTAAGAAAGAATTTGAGAGCTATTATTAAACACAGACAGCATAACATTTAAATATCCTTTAAATTTTGTATTTCAATACTACAGCCCTGTAGTCTAGTGGTCAAGGATAGCCGGCTCTGGACCGGCTGACCCAGGTTCGAATCCTGGCAGGGCTATTTATACTCTTTGTGCTTTTTACCTATACTGCTCTGCATCGCATGTTTTTTCTCACAGAGTGAACACCAGAAGTATTTCTTTGAATTGAAGTTAATATGTTCTTTTCCGATCTTGCTGTCTTTTTTGTGTTTTTGATTGCATTTATCACAGAAATAGTGTATGTTTCCTTTCTCCTTTGCCTTTTCTTTTGCCTTTTCCCTTTTCTCCTTTGCCTTTTTCCTCTTCTTTGCATCTTTTACCTTTCTTTCTTCTTCTGCAATTTCAGACTTCTGAATTTCTCCTATGGTATTTCTTATTTCCTTCAAATCTTCAATTTCTTTTGTTAATTTTTCAACTTCTTGTTTAAGCATACTTACGAAATCACCTTTGTTAACTGCGCCCATTGCTTTTTCACATGAAGGACATACAAAATTATCCTCCATTGCCTGGAGATAGTCATATTCCATACCGCAAGTATCACATGTAAAAAACTGTGCACTTTCATTTCTTTCAACTTCTGCCTGAAGCTGTTCTATTCGTGTTTCCTTCTCCTTTACAAGCAGATATATTAGCTGTTTAAGATTAAGAAGCCAAAAGTAAATATACCATCCTTTTTTATTGTCTTTTTGTTTTGTAAAAGAAACTATTTTTAGTTCATATAGCTTGTATAGTGTGTTCCTGAGAGAATTTATTTTAATCAATAAATTTTCAGCTATGTCAAACTCGTTAGCAGGCTCTCCTTTGTCAGGTATAAGGCTGAGGGCAGTTAAGCCCTCCTCCCCTGCTATACGGTATATAAGTTCTTTTGTGTCTTCGCGCTCCAAAATTGTTCTAGGGTTAATCAAAGTAATATAATATTGAACACTTCTTAAATAAATACCTTTTCGGTTTTTTATATCACCACATAATAAATCAAGGTATTAAGTATGAACCAGCAACATTAATAATAATTATGGTTATCACACCATATGTTATTATACTCATTATTTGATTTCTTATTTTTTCATTCTTTATAAACAATGTAAGTAAGTTGTACATTATTCTGCCACCGTCAGCAATACCTATTGGAAGCGAATTCATTATGCCTAAAATAAGACTTAAATTAGCAAGCCAAACCAGAAGTTCTGAAAACCACTTGAAAACATCAAGCCAGAAGCCGTATTTTTGGGAGTACTCCTGTTTGTAATCCCAGTTCTGTCCTGGATAAACCCCAATATAACTTAATGAGGAATTCTGAGGATGTTCTGCGGTTGTCAATACATAATTTCCCTTGTCAGTATTTATAGTGATTTCAGTTCCGGGAGCTATTCTGCTTAAAGTATACGAAAAAGCAGAATAGTTCATGGTTTCAATATCATTAATTGAGAGAATAATCTCACCTATTGAAATCCCTGTATTTTGGAGTGGTGCACCTTCAACAAAACCTTCCACCGTTATCCCATTCAGCTCAACCAGAGCAGTGATAGCAGGATTTACTACATTAGCAATGAATAAAAGAACAATAAATGCAAGAATAATGTTTGAGAGGGGCCCTGCTGATGCAATTCTCATCTGGCTTAATATCTTTGATTTCATCATTTGTTTTGTATCCGGCTCAACAAATGCAAGAGGAATAAACAAAAACATACCCACTCCGGACGCCTTGATTTTTATTTTTTCAGCTGCAGATGCAATGCCATGAGCTCCTTCATGTATAACCATGCATATTAGAAGTGAAATTATGCCGTGCCAGAAAGGGAGATAAATCGGAGAACCTGGAGTCTGAATCCCTGGTATTATTATATATGCTTTTTCAGCAGTTTCCGGCTTAATAAATATGTCCTGCATGTTTTTGTAAAACATCCATGTTGTGTTAAGCATAAAGTATATGATAACAATAACACCAATGGTGCCTATTATTTTCCATAAGGGCTTAAGCTTTTCTCCTGCTTTTTTCATGAAATTCAGGCCATAGTTCAGCTTATACAGAAAAATAACTTTTCCTTCAACCTGCGCTTTTTTTCTGTATTTATACATGAGAAATGCTATTGTTATGTAAAAGGCAACCGCTGTCATTAATTCTATAATAGTGAACTCAGCCATTTGATATTATAGGAACTACCCCTTAATAAAAATAATTGAATGCTCCTGAAAAAACTTATTAAACAATGCTGTTTAGAAACTAATAATGATTAAAGACAGCTTATACTGGGCTGATCAAAAAGCAAAGGAAATAATTGAAAAAAGAAGGAAAAAACAATATGTTTGTGCTTCTGGAGTAAGTCCAAGTGGTGTTGTTCATATTGGCAATCTGCGTGAAGTAATGGTTACTCATTTTGTTTCTGAATCAATAAAGGATTACAGTAAAAATTCAAAACACATACACTCATGGGATGATTATGACAGGTTCAGAAAAGTTCCTGCCGGAGTTCCAAAACATTATGAAAATTATGTGGGTATGGCATTAAGTGAAATACCAGATCCTTTTGGGTGTCATGACAGCTATGCAGTGCATTTTGAAAAAGAATTTGAAGAAAGTATTGAAAAGCTCAATTTAAAAATAGAATTTCACAGCCAGTACAAGATGTACAGAAGCTGTGTTTATTCAGAAAGCATCAAAAAAGTCATGAACAGCAGGAAAGAAGTTGCAGAAATACTTGATAAATACAGAAAAGAGCCTCTCCCAGCAGATTGGTACCCTGTTCAGATTTATTGTGAGAGATGTAAAAAAGATACAACAAAGGTTGTTGAATATGATGAAAATTACAAGATTAAATATAAATGTCAGTGCAATTATGAAAATGAATTTGATTTCAGGAAAACAGGAATTGTAAAACTTAGATGGAAAGCGGACTGGCCTATGAGATGGGATTACAATAAAGTTGATTTTGAACCAGGAGGCACAGAACATTCAACAGCAGGAAGTTCAAGAGATGTTGGGATACAGATTCAGAAAAAGGTTTTCAAAACAGAGCCTCCCCTTTATCAGGTGTACCATTTTATTAAACTGAAAGGGCAGAAGAAAAAACTTTCAGGTTCAGAAGGAAAAACACTTAACATCAACGCTCTTGCAAAATATTACACTCCCTCACTAATTAAGTTTTTTTATGCAAAACCCCGTCCGGATACAGATGTTGTTCTTCCATTGGATGAGGATTTGATAAAATTTTATGATGATTTTTATAGGACAGAGGAAGTTTATTACAACAAGGATGTTGAAAACCAGAAGAAAATGAATCAGCTGATAAGAATTTATGAAAAAAGCATAATTAGTCCCCTGCCTAAAAAACTTCCTTTGCAGTTAAGCTTTAGGACAGCAGTTATGCTGAGTCAGATGTGTTTATCTAAAAAAGTTCTTAACCAAATGGATGTGCATCCAAAGACAAAATTTGATGAAGAAAGACTTAATATGCTGACTTTATGCGCAAAAAACTGGCTTGATGACTATGCTCCTGACAAATACAAGCTTGAACTTTCAGATAAAAAAGTTTCTCTTAATAAAAAAGAAAAACTTCTGTTTTCAGAATTTTTAAAATCAATATCGGAAAATACAGATTCTGACTTAATACAGAATATTTTTTACAATCTATCAAAAAAATATGAACTCAATATAAGGGAAATATTTGAAAAAGCATATATCATCTTAATAAACGACAACAAAGGACCTAAGATAGGAACACTAATAGTTGCTCTTGGAATAAGCAATGTTAAAAAAAGGATTAAAAAACTGATTTAACCTTTTACCCTTTCTTTTTTCTTAGGCCTTAAATGTGAATATCCGCATCTTCTGCACAAAATTGCACCTAGCTTGACTTTTGCAGGATTCGCCCTTCTTTTTTGTCCGCATTTCCCACATACAAAAACATTCTTAAACAGCCTGTCATCTGCTTCCTTGAATCTTTGAGACATTTTAACATTAATTTACACAATTGTTTAAAAATGTTTCTAATTGTTTATTTTGAAAAGATTTCTGAAAAATTCAGCTATAATTTTAAAAAAATTATCTATTGCTTTAAAAAAAACCTCTGAAAAGCTTAAATTAACAGTTATTTCAAAGCTTTTACTTTGATAAAATAATGTTCCATAATTATCTTTGTAAGCAAGAGCAATAGTGATATTGTTCAAGCCTGAATTAAAAAAACTTCTTTCTATACCTTTATCTGTAACTACATCATTACGTCCAGGGTAATATTCGTATGTTCTTGAATTTTCATTTGCGCTTATTGTTATGCTTAAAAAAGTGGTGTTTATTTGGTTCAGATTTTCAGCAGTTATGTTGATGATAATGTCTTCTCCGGTTTCAAATATTGTTTTACCTGTTAATTCTAAATTGTATTCCGGTTTTACAGCAGAAACAAAAATAATGCTTTCAGTTTTTGTTTCCCCTGCACCTGAAACAGATATGTTGATGTTTCCTTCACCTGTTAAACCCCCTAAATTAAGTTCTACAGTTCCAATTTGTTCCTGGTTTATATTTATCAAAGAAATGTTCTCTGAATATTTTTCTGTAAATTCAGAGGATATTTCAATATTAACATTTCTGAGCACAGTGTTTCCTGAATTTCTAAGAGTATATGTTACAACAGGATTTTCATCATAAACTACTGTTTTATCAATTGCTAAGCTTTTGATTTCTATATCTTTTGATACATCCTCTTTTGATTCAATCAGTTTTTCAAGTTCTTCAAAAGATGTTTTCTGTGAAATTCTTGGGTAAACATTGATGTTTCCTCCAGCTTCATCCATTAAAGGAGCAGATATTCTCACAGGATGTCCAAACATGCCTGTTGGAGTTTTCAATATAGCATATGAAATTGTCTGGCTTTCAGGTTTTAGATAAACCCCCCTTATAGCGGGTCCGTCAGCAATTTCCATAGAACTTGTTGTGGTTATTGTGTAAGAGAGCGGGATATACTTGTCGGTTGGGTTGAATACTTTTACTGTCATCAACACATAATCGTTTTCTCCAGCATCTGTTTTAGAAAATTCAACCAATGCAGTTAAAATCTTTGTTTCATTTTCATAACTATCCACTGTAATAAAATCTTCTGCTTTACCAGAAAATCCAGAAGTTAAAAATAAAGGATTATTTTGGGATATAATCAGATTGTTTAAATCATAGCCAGTATATGAAGAGTATATTGAAAGTCCTGTTATATTCCTGCTTTCTGAATTTTTTATGTGGAGTGCATCAAGCCACCCGTATTCTCCATATCCTTCTGTTGCATCAAATGAAATCCAGCCATAATCAGGAACATAAACTTCAGCCCATGCATGTGCTCCAAAACCCTCGAGCAGATTAGAATAAGCATAACCGTAAGCATATTTTGAAGCAATGCCAACTGCTCTGCACATAGACATAAACAATACAGCATATTCATCACACACACCCCTTCTTAATTCATAAACCTGAGATGCACTTAATGTTCCTGAAACCGCTTCATTAAAGGTTATATCATATGTTATATAGCTGTTAACCCACTCAGCAAGCTTCATTGCAGCGCTTATATAGTCAGAAGAACCGGAAACAATCTCATTTGCTTTTTCAATCATTTCTTCAGTTATATCCACTTTTGGAGTAAATTCAAGATACTCTTTTATTTCATCAGGAAAATCCTCTTCAGTATATGGGAATTTGGGGGCGCTGTCAAGCATGTTTACTTCTCTTTGCCTTGTTATTGTAAGGTTGATTTTCCATAGTATTAGGTTAGTGTCTCCAATGTGCTCCCCTGAATAAACTGTATTTTTGCCAGAAAATGTTTTTTCTAAATTAAAGTTGTTGTTTGAAATTATTTCAGTATTCTGGGGGTATAGGTGTATATTAAAGTCCATGCTCTCAAGTTTTGCATTTACTGAATTTTTCTGTATGCTGAAGTTTCCTTCTGCTGTGTAATGCATGTTTGCTGAAGCGTATTCTTTTACTGCAAAAACTGAAGAAAAACACAATATGGTAAAAACCACAGCAACAATAAGTTTCATTATTAAGATAACAAATTAACAGGATAAAAGCATTTCCAATATTTTTTTAATAACCCACGCTCTTAATTAAACCATGTATGATATGTATTTTTCAGAGCTTGATGAAGCGCTTCTTAAAAAATTAGACTATTCAGGCGGTTGTCTTGTAAAAAAATTCAGTTCATACACCTATTATGAAAGCGAGAAAAAAAAGATAAAAAACAAAAATATCCTTTTAGGTGCATTAATAAAAACAACTTCAAAAAAAGAAATAAGAAAGTTTTCTCAGGAATTTAGAAGGGCAGATATTTTATACGCATTTCATTGTTCTGATGAAGTCAGCAGGACAGCATTTGAAGAAGGGCTTGTTGATATAGTAATACCGCTACTTTCAGGAAGGAAGAATTTTATGAAACAACTCAACTCAGGATTTGATACTGCCATGGCTCGATTTGGAGCAAATAATAATGTGTGTCTCGGATTCAGTTTTAAGGACTTTTCAGAAGACACCATGGTTTCTGCACTTATGAAACAGAATGCAAGGTTATGTAAAAAATACAAAACACCTTTCCTTATCTTGTCAGGAGCAGAAACAAAGTATGAATATATTTCGCCAGGGATACTTTCTGCATTTGGAGAACTTATTGGTTTTGATAAAAAACAGTCAAAAGAAGCTTTGACAATTACCCCAAGTAATTTCTGGAATAGGAAAAATTGTGTAATGCCCGGAGTTAAAGTTATTGATTAGAGCCCTTCTTCAATCTGTGCTTCAGCAAGAGCTTTTTTAGCCTTAATTTCCTGTTCTTTTGCAACAGCCTTCACTGCTGTGTTTTCTTCACCTTTTTTTGAAAGCATAGTAACTTTTTTTACATTTGTAAAAGGAACCCATACCCTGCCTTCTTCTGTTGTGAATGCAACCATGCTTGTTGCCTTGTCTATTGAAACATCCTGATTAAGAGCATAGTATTCTTCTCCACTCATAAGCTCAATTTTTAACCTATCCAGCTTCTCTACCTTAAACAATCCCATAATGTTTTATTAGGGGTATAAATGTTATAAAGTTTTTTACAAAGCAAAGTTTAATACATACGCTCTGTTATAAAATAAATATGAATAACCTTAAACCATTAATGCCCTCAATGAAGGCGAAAACCAGATATGTTGTATTTGAAATCATTTCTGAAAAAGAGATAGATTTGGACGCATTTGAAACCACTCTTCTTGATGTTTGCATGGACTTTATGGGCAGGATGGCTTTTTCAGAAGCAGATATAAGAATATTTAAAAAATTATACATTAATAAGAAGGTAATATTAAAGGTAAACCGAAAATATACTTCACATATTATGGTTTGTCTTGGATTGATAAAAAAGGTTAAAAACATCAAAACAATTATTAAAAGTATAAAAGTTTGCGGAAGTATTAAAAAAGCAAAATATATTTTGGAGGTGTAAAAAATATGGAATCAATGCCGAGCAGTAAAAGTATGATGATGGGTGGTTATGACAGGGCTATCACGGTTTTTTCTCCAGACGGAAGACTTCTTCAGGTAGAATATGCAAGAAAGACAGTAAAACAGGGGAAAACAGCAGTTGGCATAATCACAAAAGATGGTGTTGTTTTGGCAGCTGACAAAAACATCATTGATAAACTTGTAATAGCAGAAGGAATCGAGAAAATCTCTCAGGTTGATGAGCATATTGCAATAACAAGCTCTGGATTAACCAGTGATGGAAGGGTTTTAATAGAGAAATGCAGGGCAACAGCTCAAAACCACAGGATAACTTATGGAGAACCTATTGATTTGCTTGATTTAACAAAGACAATAAGCGACCACGCGCAGGTTTATACCCTATATGGAGGCGCACGTCCATATGGAGTATCTCTTCTGATATCTGGAGCTGATGATACTGGCGCACACGTGTTTATGACAGAACCAAGTGGAATTTTCTTTGAATATCAGGCATGTGCTATAGGAGAGGGTTCTGCAAAAGCAACTAAGATTCTTGAATCAAAATGGAAATCAGGACTTACTATTGATGAAGGCATCAGATTGGGACTTGATGCATTGAAGTCATCAGCAGGCTCTGGAATTGATTTAGACAGAATAGAGGTTGTTTGCATAGACAAAAAAGGCTTTGTCAGACTTTCAGCTGAAGAAATAAAGAAATACGCGAAATGATATGACAGATGTAAGCAGCGCAGTAATAACAAGATTAAAATCACACGGCCACACATTTGAAGTTCTTGTTGACTGTAATAAAGCAATTGAATACAAAAAAGGAGTTAAATTAGAGTTAAATGATATTCTTGCTGTTCCTGAAATTTTTAAGGATTCAAAAAAAGGAGAGAAAATTTCAGAACATGAACTTTCTGAAGCATTCAATACCACTGACAGGAACGAATGTATAAAGCAGATACTTGAAAAAGGAGAAGTACAGCTTACAGCAGAATACAGGAAAAAGCTTATTGATGAAAAAAAGAAAAAAATAATGGATTTAATAGTCAGAAATGCAGTAGACTCAAAGACAAATCTGCCTCATCCACTAACAAGGATTGAACTGGCAATGGAGCATGCAAAAATCAGCATTGACCCTTTCAAGGAGCCAAATGCCCAGCTTAAGGAAATAGTTAAAAAGCTTGCTCCCATATTACCAATATCGTTAGAAAGAAGAACACTTGAGATAAGAATCCCCCCAAAATACGCAGCCAGTGTTTTTGGAGTAGTCCAGAAATACGGTGAAATAAGCAAACAGACATGGGGAAGCGATGGTTCATGGTTGGGAACTGTCATTGTTCCTGCAGGTTTGCAGGACGCTCTCATGAATTCTTTAAACAAGCTAACGCATGGTGATGTTTATATAAAAATAATGGAGAGTGAAAAATTATGGATATGATAAAGGACAAAGAAATCGTTGTGCCTGGCCAGGTGCTGGCTAAAGGCATGGATTTTATTCCTTCATCCGCTACTTTCAGGGATGGGGAGGATATTGTTGCATCCAGGATTGGACTTGCACAAGTTAAAGGAAGAGTAATTCAGGTTATCCCTCTTACAGGCCCTTACATGCCTGAGGTGGGTGATGTGGTTATTGGAAGAATTGTAGATATGAACTACAATGGGTGGGAAATTGATATTGGACACCATATAAAGCCTTTCTTAACAGTCAATGATGTAGTCCCTAAGTTCAAACAGAGAAGTTCAAACTTTGACATGGCAAGAATTTTTAATATAGGAGATATAATCAGGGTTACAATTATTAAAGCAGCTAAAAATGACATAAAGTTAGGCACAAGGGACAGGACTTTTGGAAGATTGAATAATGGGATTCTTGTTAAAATACCCTCTGTAAAAGTACCAAGAGTGATAGGCAAGAAAGGAAGCATGATATCTCTTCTGAAAGATTTCAGCGGTTGCAGGATATTTGTTGGAAAAAACGGATGGATATGGATAAGCGGGGACAGTGATAAAGAACTTATGATTGAAAAAGCAGTCAAGCTTATTGATAAAGAAGCTCATAAATCCGGACTTACTGAAAAAATCCAGAGGCTTCTTGGAATTCCTGAAGAGGATATAAAAAGGATGAAGGAATCTCTTCTTGAAGAAAACAGTGAAGAGTCTGTTGCAGATGAGATTCAGAAAGTTGAATCTGCCCTGCCAGAGGAAGAAATTCAGGAGAAAAAGCCTAAAGCTAAAAAAACAACTAAAAAAGGTGATAAAAAATGAGTTATACTAAAAGAGTTGACGGAAGAGCATTTGATGAACTCAGACCAATGTCTGTAAAAGTTGGAGTTCTTGAAAACGCACTTGGTTCATGCCTTTTTCAAATGGGCAAAACAAAAGTGCTTGCAGGAGTATACGGGCCAAGACAGCTTTACCCAAGATTTTTGAGAAATCCTGAAAAAGGAACTGTAAGATGTTTTTACAACATGTATAGTTTTTCTGTTTCAGACAGAAAAAGGCCTGGACCTGGAAGAAGAGAAAAAGAACTTTCAGAAAAAATAGCACAGGCGCTTGAACCAGCAGTTATGCTTGAAAAATTTCCTGATGCAGTTGTTGACGTGTTTGTTGAAATCATACAGGCAGATGCAGGAACAAGATGTGCAAGCATATGTGCAGCAAGCACAGCTCTTGCAGATGCAGGCATGCCTATGAAAGACATTGTAAGTTCTGTTGCAATGGGAAAGATAGGAGATAAAATATGTGCTGACATAGACAAATATGAAGAGGACTATGAAGGAGGAGCAACAGATATACCTATTGCATTTATGCCGAGAACCGGAGAAATAACTCTTCTTCAGCTTGACGGTGAAATATCCCCTGAGGATTTGAAGAAAGCTATTTCAGTAGGCAGAGAAAAAGTCAAGGAGATTTATGAAAAGCAGAAAGAAGCTCTTACTGCTAAATACAAGGGTGATAAACAATGAAAACAAATGTTAAAAAGCAGATTTTAGAACTTGCTCAGCAGGGAAAAAGAATAGATGACAGGGCTTTTGATGAGTTCAGGCCAGTCAGCATTGAATATGACATTTCTGTAAATGCAGAAGGCTCAGCAATGGTTTCACTTGGAAATACAAAAGTAAATGCAGGAGTTAAAATGGATGTTGCAGAACCTTACCCAGACAGTCCAAATAAAGGGAACCTTATGGTTGGACTTGAACTGTCTCCTATTGCAGCGCCTCAGTTTGAACCTGGGCCTCCAAGCATAGATTCAATTGAAATCTCAAGAGTTATTGATAGGGGCGTAAGGGAAGCTAATGCAGTTAATTTTGAAAAGCTTTGTATAAAAGAAGGAGAACTTGTATGGCAGGTTTTCATAGATGAGTATGCAATAGACTCAGACGGAAATGTTCTTGATGCAGGAGCAATAGCAGCAATAGCAGCACTTGCAAACACAAAATTGCCAAAACTTGACGAAGAAAATAAAGTTGATTATAAAGAGAAAAACAGCAAAAAGCTCGAACTCAGAAATGTGCCTTTAGCGTGTACTGTTGTTAAAATAGAAAACTTTTTATTGGTAGATCCTAATTCAAAAGAAGAGGAAGTAGCAGACAGCAAACTCACAATTACAATGAGCGAACATGGGATACATGGCATTCAGAAAGGAAATGGCGTGCTCACTGAACAGGAGATTGCAGAATGTATAACTCTTGCTAAAAAAGCAACAGATAAATTAAGGAAACAGCTCAAATTGAAATAAGGTGATTCACATGGAATATACAAAATACGAAAAATCAAGGATTATATCCACAAGGGCTCTGCAGGTTTCAATGGGAGCGCCTCTTCTGATTAAAAAGGAAAAAAACGAAATAAATCCTATTGAAATAGCAAGAAAAGAATTTGAAAAAGGAGTCATTCCAATAACTGTTAAAAGGGAATAAGGTGTGGAAAATGGCAGAAAGAAAATCAAAAGGAAAAGGAAGCAGAAAACCAGTGCAGAGAACAGCAGGGAGTTCTGCTAAAAAAATACAGCCTGCTCCAAGAGCAAAAGCATCTGATATTAGAAAGGAATTTGTTGATTCTGAGAATTTAATTGCACCTACCGCCCTTTTCCTTTCATCAGGCGTCCATATGGGTATGAAATTCAAAACCAAAATGATGGGGAAGTATATATATAAAACAAGAAATGATGGACTGAATGTTATAGATGTTCAGGCAATTAGTGACAGGATAAAACTTGCAGGAAAAATGCTTGCTGATTATGAACCAAAGGACATACTTGTTGTTTCAAGAAGAGAGAATACTGATAAGATAGTTGAGAAATTCGGAGAACTTACAGGAATAATTGTAAAACCAAAAAGGTATCTTCCAGGAACAATGACTAACCCGCAATATGATGAGCATTATGAGCCGAAAATACTTGTTGCATCAGACCCATGGCAGGACAGAAATGCACTCCATGATTCTCTTAAAATAGGGATACCTGTTATTGCATTATGCGGAACAAGCAACACAACAAATAATGTTGATTTGGTTATCCCATGCAACAACAGAAGCCCTAAGGGCATAGGTTTTGTGTTCTGGCTTCTTGCAAGAGAGTATTTGAGAAACAGAGGACTTCTTGAAAAAGACAAAGAACTTCCAGTTTCATTTGAGGAATTTATAGGGGAACCGTCTGAAGCAAAATCTAAATCTGAACAAGAGGGTAATCCTGAAGAAGAACTTAAAACTGAAGAAGAATAACAGTATTCTTCTTTTATTGTTTTTTCAAAATCTATATAATCCTCTTTATCTTTTATTTAATCTGATGAAAATAAGAAAACCAGCTTATGCAGGTAAATTTTACCCAAAAACATTTGAAGGAATAACTGAGGAATTCAAGTCTTATTTTGAAGAGGAAATACCGGTAAATATTGTCCCTAAATCAAAGTTATACCCTTTGTTCGGTGCTGTTGCGCCTCATGCTGGAACTATGTTTTCAGGAAGATGCGCTTCTTATGTTTACAAGGAAATCGGCTGGAGAAAACAGCCGGATGTTTTCATAATCATAGGTCCAAACCACAATGGAGAAGGCTCAGGTATAGCGATTGATGACAGTGATAAATGGAGGACTCCTCTTGGAGACGCTCCTTTGCATAAGAAACTTGCAGAGGAAATCTGGAAGTCTTCAAATATAATTGACAGAGACAGCTATGCACACAAAAATGAGCACAGCATTGAGGTTCAGCTACCATTTCTTCAGTTTATCTACAACAACAACTTTACTTTTGTGCCAATATCAATTTCCTCAATGTTTTATGAAAATGAACTCTGCAGGAAAATAGGAACTACAATTGCAGACACATGTTTATCCATGAAACTAAGGCCTGTTATAATAGCAAGTTCTGATTTTACTCATTACGGCAATTATTACAACTTTGAAATAAAAGGAAAAAACCAAAAAGAAAAAATAGAGAGTTTTGACAGAAAATTAATAGGATATGCTGAAAAACTCAATGCAAAATCCTTCTTGAGGTATTCATTAAAATCAACTATCTGCGGTTCAGGTCCTGTAGCTTCGTGCATACACGCGGTTAAAAAATTAGGTGCAAAAAAAGGAAAACTTCTGGAATTTTACAGTTCAGGGGATATTAACGGTGATTACGACAACTTTGTGAATTACGCAGGTATTGTTTTTGAATAGTCCTGAAAATATTTTTTTAGAACATTTACTCTTGCAGTATTTCTTTCAATTCTTAGATTTGCTTCGTCTATTAATTTTTCAATATAGTCTCTGCTAAGCTTGTTGTTTACAGGAGCATCAATTTTTTCAGTTCCTGAAACCTCCACAACAACTCTTTTTTCAGACTCAATTATACCGCTTCTTTTGAATCCAATGCTTCTTGCAAATTTAAGAAGTTTCTGTGCTGATTCAATATTTCTGCAACCTATATGAAAAATAGCACTCTCCATTTTAAACCATCTAAAACCATCTTCAAGATTTTCTTTAAGTTCATCAAAATTTATTTTCCTGTGCCATTTCATTAAGAACATATCGGGCTGTTTTTCAATCTGATTCTTCATTACAAGAATTCTACCCATACATGATGATGTGGAATAATAATCATCTGTTGAGTTTATAGATTCAAGTATGGGAAGAACTTCTTCATCACAATCATTGCTTTCTTTGGAGTCCTTAAGTTTTTGAAGTGAATACATTTTAAACCTTTCAAACATTGCCTTTTTTTATAGCAGATAAATTATTATAATGTTTTTGCATATATTATAA
>JAQUSD010000002.1:0-67606 GCA_028715295.1 Candidatus Nanoarchaeia archaeon | reverse complement strand
TTCTTCATCACAATCATTGCTTTCTTTGGAGTCCTTAAGTTTTTGAAGTGAATACATTTTAAACCTTTCAAACATTGCCTTTTTTTATAGCAGATAAATTATTATAATGTTTTTGCATATATTATAACATGCATGTTGATGTATATTCTAAGGCAAGATTAATCCTAAGCAATGCTAAATGGTGCAATAATTTCTTTGAAAATATTATGGGGTATAGATTCAAGAGAAAAGGAGACTTTAATGGTATGGTTCTTACATCCAATTCTGAAACACTGCTTTCTCTTGATATGGTGTTTGTTTTTTTCCCACTTCACATATACTGGGTTGATAAAAATTTTACAGTTGTTGAAATCAAGAAAATAAAACCGTTTCAGACAGCAATAATACCATCCAATAAATCACAGTATGTTATTGAAAGCGTAAAGGAACTCCCTCTTAAAGTAGGGGATAATATACAATTCAGGTTTGTTAAATGAAAGACAGCATTGAAACTTATGATAAAATAGCAGAACTTTGGAATGACTACAGAAAGAAACCTTTTCCTGAAGTTTCTGAAATTCTTGAAAAATGGAAAAAAGAAAAAAGAAAAATTATTCTTGATGCTGGTTGCGGAAGCGGGAGAAATTCCATTCCCGCACAAAGAATTGGGTTCAAGGTTGTTGGTTTTGACAGTTCATTTGAAATGCTGAAGCTTGCAAGGAAAAATGATTCAAATTCACTTTATGTTGCTGGAGATTTGAGGTTTCCCCCTTTTAAAAAAGAGATTTTTGACGGAGTTCTTTATATTGCAAGCCTGCACCATCTTGGAAAAGAAGACGCAGAAGTTTCACTTAAAAGAATAAAAGAAACTATGAAAGAAAAAGCAGAAATTCTTATCTCTGTATGGAATAAAATGCAGAGAAGATTTATTTTTTCAAAAAAAGAGGTTATTGTTCCGTGGAAAAAAAACAGGGAAGAGCATCCAAGATATTATTACCTTTTCACAAAAACAGAGTTTAAAAATCTGGTTTCAAAAGTTAAATTTAAAAATATAAGTATCTTCCTTGATAAGGCAAAGAAACTCACTTTCTTTTCAAGAAACATCTTCGCTCTTGCAGAGAAGTAGTTTTATATATTATGTTTAACTATGATTAAGAATAACACAAGGTGGTTTTGATAAAAAACATAAATGTGAATAAAAAGAAAGACATTGACGTGGAAATATGGCCCATTGGAGGTTATAGTGAATGCGGAAGAAACATGACCGCTGTTAAGGTAGGAGATGAATTTGTCATTCTTGATATTGGGCTTAATATGGAAAAAGTTGCAGAAAGCGACTTGGAAATACATCTGCTTTCCCCAAAAGAACTAAAATTAGCAGGCGCTCTGCCAGATGATTCTATGCTTAAACCTTTTGCAAAACAGGTAAAGGCAATTGTTGTAGGACATGCACATCTTGACCATGTTGGTGCTGTCCCAAAAATGGCGTATAAAACCTATGACTGTCCTGTAATTGGAACACCATTTACAATTCAGGTTTTAAGAAATTTAATCAGAGAGGAAAAATACAAACCCGACAACAGACTTATCTCCATGAACAATGGCTCAACATTTAAAGTAAGTGAAAATATAACTGTTGAATTTGTGAAAATGACCCACAGCACCCCGCAGACAGCAATGGTTGTAATCCACACCCCAAAAGGAGCAATATGCTATGCAAATGACTGGAAATTTGACCAGAATCCTGTTTTAGGACAGAAAACAGATTACAAAAGGTTAAGAGAACTTGGAAATGAAGGGGTTCTTGCACTTATGTCTGATACAGTAAGAATAAGTGATTATTCAAGAACTTTTTCAGAAAGTCTTGTCAAAGAGATGTTTAAGGATTTGCTTTTCTGGCTCAAGGGAAGTAGCCAGGCAATAGTTGTTGTTACTTTTTCAAGCCATATTGCAAGACTTATAACTATACTTGAACTTGCAAGAAACATAAACAGAATCCCTGTAATAGTAGGACGCTCAATGAAGAATTATATAAGTGCTGCTGAAAAAATTAACCTTGTTAATTTCTCAAAGAAATACAAAATATTCGGGGGAAAAGGAAAAGCAGAAGCAATGTTTAAGGAGCTTGAAAAGAACAGGGAAAAATACCTTTTAATAACAACAGGATGCCAGGGAGAACCTGGTGCAGTTCTTACATCTGTTGCAAACGACAAGCTTTCTTTTAAATTTATTGAAGGAGATCAGGTTATATTCTCAGCAAGCACAATCCCAACACCGATTAATGAAGCAAACAGGGCAATTCTTGAAAAACAGCTTCGACAGAGAGGAGTCAGGGTTTTTAAGGATGTTCATGTTTCAGGACATGGTGGAAGAGAAGACTTAAAGGACTTAATAAGCATGATGAATCCCATGCATTATATCCCTGCTCATGGGGGGTTAATGAAGCTTTCATCAGCAGCAGAACTTGCCCTTGAAATGGGTTATGAACTTGGAAAAACAGTCCATGTGCTTTCAAATGGAAAAGTATTGAAATTATGATTTTTTATTAAAATCACAAAATTCATAAGATAGTATCATATATTATTTAAGAACCATGGATAAGGATCTAGTTCTTAAACACGCTTTAAACAATGCTGTAAAACATAATGGAACCTGCATGAATGGTTCTGTAATAGCAGGGGTTCTTGGCGAAAAACCTGAGTTAAAAAATAACATAAAAGAACTTGCAGGGGAAGTTGGAAAAACAGTTGTTGAAGTCAACTCCATGTCAAAGGAAGAACAGGTTAAGAAACTTGAGGAACTGGCTCCGGAATTTTTAGAAGAAAAAAAACCAGAGAAAAAAGAACTTCCCGAGCTCCCAAATGCAAAAAAAAGAAAAGTAATCATATGTTTCCCTCCTGAACCAAGCGGTTACCCTCATTTAGGACATGCTTATGCTTCTCTCATAAATTATATGTATTCTGAGAAGTATGATGGAAAATTCATTTTGAGATTTGAAGACACAAATCCTAAAAAATCAGAAAAGAAATTTTACAGGGAAATTCTTTGGGGTATGAGATGGCTTGGCATAGATTGTTCAAACATACTCTACATGTCTGACAACATACCCAGATATTATTCATCTGCTGAAAAACTTATGAAAAAAGGACATTTGTATGTATGCTCCTGTGCGCAATCCACAATAAAGGATTACAGAATGAAGCAGAAAGAATGCAGATGCAGAATCAGGAAGCCGATTGAAAATCTTAAACTATGGAAAGATATGCTTTCAGGAAATACAAAATCAGGTGATTATATAGTCAGATTAAAAGCAGACATGAAAAGCAAAAATACTGCTATGAGAGACCCAACCATGTTTAGAATAATAAAATCCCCCCATCCAAGAACTGAGGAAAAATATATCGTATGGCCTAATTATGATTTTTCAGCATCAATCGAAGATTCAAAAATAACACATAGATTCAGGGACAAGGGCTTTGAATTAAGGGTTGAAGTTCAGAATTATATAAGGAAACTTTTAGGATTAAAAAATCCATGGACATATGAATTTGCAAGGTTAAATATCCAGGGAAGCCCTACTTCAAAAAGGGAAACAAGGGAGTTAATACTTGAAAATAAAATAACTGGATGGGATGATTTCAGGATTGCAACTTTGAGGGGGTTAAAAAGAAGAGGAATTCAGCCAGAAGCAATTAAGGAGCTTGTTAAGGAAGTGGGGTATTCAAAAGCAGAAAAAACAATTGATATGGATATGCTTGAAGCATTTAACCGAAAAGCTCTTGATGCAAAAGCGCACAGATATTTTTTTGTTCCACACCCTATTGAACTTGAAGTTATTGATGCACCTGAAAAAAAGCTTCTGCTTAAAAAACATCCCCACAGTGAAAAAGAAGGTGTGAGAAGAGTACACACTAAAAAGAATTTTTACATTGACAAGGCAGATATGAAGGATTTGAAGGCTGGAAGCGTTTTCCGTCTTAAAGAACTTTACAATGTGATGATAGTTGAAAAATCAAAGAATAAAATCAAAGCTTCATTTATGGGCGATGCATTAATGCCTGATACAAAGAAAATTCAGTGGGTCACTAAGGAAGGATTTATTGAAGTTGATATTAAAATACCAAAACCTCTTTTTGTAAAAGGAAAATATAACCCGAACAGTATCGAAACATTAATGGGATATGCAGAAGAGACTATAAGAGATATAAATATAGACAGCGTGGTGCAGTTTGAGAGATTCGGCTTTGTAAAACTTGATTCAAAAAAAGGTTATCACTTTGTATTTTGTCATAAATAACCTCATTAGAAACGTTTATAAAGAAATCTTATTTTATACACTCATAACCAATGACATTATTGGAGGTGTAAATTATGGCAGATAATATCGATAAGGTTCTTACAATAGTTGAAACAGCAAGAACAACAGGAAAAATAAAAAAAGGAACTAATGAAGTAACAAAAGCAGTGGAGAGGGACAAGGCAAAACTTGTTGTAGTTGCTTTGGATACAAATCCTAAAGAAATTATAATGCATTTAGGCCCGCTCTGCAAGGAAAAAGGCATCCCTTATTTTGAGGTTCCAAGCAGAAAAGAACTTGGAGCAGCAACAGGCATAGAGGTTCCTACAGCTGCAATTGCTGTTGTTGAAGCTGGTGAATCAGTACAGCTTATTAAAAAACTTAAAGACAATCAGTAAAAGGTGAATATTCATAATGGGAGCAGCAAAAAAAACACTTAAAGAAGAGAAAAAAACAGAAACAACAATTGAAGTAAAAGAAAGCGACCTTTACGGAAAAGCTTTTCCTTCTGAGGTAGTTGAATTAGTTGGAAAGGTGGGGGTAAGAGGGGAATGCACACAGGTTAGATGCAGAATTCTTGAAGGTCCTGACAAAAGAAAAATATTGAGAAGGAATGTAAAAGGCCCTGTAAGAATTGGGGACATCTTAATGCTTAAGGAAACAGAACTTGAAGCATCGCCATTAACAGGGGGAAGGCGATGAAATGCAGCATGTGTTCAAAGGAAATTGAACCAGGCACAGGATTACTCCTTATTAGAAAAGACGCTAAAAAGTTTTGGTTCTGTTCTTCAAAGTGTGAAAAAAACATGTTCAAGCTTAACAGAGACCCTAAAAAATTAGAATGGGTTCTTAAAAAAAAGTGATAATACATGATTGAACAGAGTTTAGTTCTTATTAAACCAGATGGAGTTGAAAGAGGGTTAATTGGAGAAGTAATCAACAGGTTTGAAAGGAGAGGCATGAAAATTACAGCTCTGAAGATGGTATGGGCTGATGAAAATCTCGCAATGAAGCATTATACAGATGATATAACAAAAAGAAGAGGGGAAAAAGTAAGAAATATGCTTGTTAAATTCATCACAGAGGGACCCATTGTTGCTATGGTTGTTGAAGGTGCGGATGCTGTTGAAGTTGTAAGGAAGATAGTTGGTGCAACAGAGCCAAAATCAGCACTTCCAGGAACAATAAGAGGGGATTACTGTCATATAAGTTTTTCCCATGCTGATTCAATTGAAGTCCCTATAAAAAATGTAATACACTCGTCTGGAAATGCTGAGGAAGCAAAACAAGAAATTAGCATCTGGTTCAAGCCTCAAGAAATTCTTGATTATATGAGGGTTGAGGAACTTATAACTATTGGAAGAAAAGCATTCAAGAAAGATTAAACTTATTCTTTTAATAACCTTTTTAAAGCCCTTATAATTAGTAAGTTCTGATGAACTATGACTGTGCGCCAGCCCATTGTCTGCGTAGTCGGACATATAAATCATGGAAAAACAACTTTATTAGACAAGATTAGACACAGCACTGTTCAGTTAAAAGAAGCATCAGGAATAACGCAGCACATTGGCGCAAGCGAAATACCTATTGATGTTATAAAGACAAAATGCGGAAAATTGTTCTCAAATATTAAAAACATAACAATACCAGGACTTCTTATGATAGACACTCCCGGACACGCAGCATTCTCTTCACTCAGAAAGCGAGGAAGTACTATCGCTGATTTAGCAATTCTTGTTATAAATATAAATGAAGGAATAAAACCTCAGACAATAGAGTCAATAGAAATTCTCAAGGAATTTAAAGTTCCTTTTGTGATAGCAGCTTCGCAGGTTGATTTGATAAATGGGTGGAGGAAAAACCCAGAAGCATGTTTCACTGAATCATTTTCAAAACAAGGGCAGAGTATAAAGTCAATGGTTGATGAAAAAATCTATGAGATTGTTCTGACACTTTCAAATTATGGATTTCAGTCTGAAAGATTTGACAGAATTGATGACTACACAAAACAAATAGCAATCATTCCGTGCTCAGGAGCAACAGGCGAAGGCATACCCGAATTATTAATGGTTCTTACAGGACTAGCACAGAGATTTCTTGAAAAAAAACTTAAAATAGAAATATCCGGTCCTGCAAAAGGTTCTGTTATTGAAATAAAAAATGTTCAGGGCTTGGGAAGAGCAATGGATGTTGTTATATTTGACGGTGCAATAAAAACAGGAGATACAATTGTTATTGGCAGTCTGGAAGAACCCATTGTTACAAAAGTAAGGGCTTTGTTAAAACCATCACCTCTTAAAGAGTTGAGGGAAAAAGGAAAATTTGAAAATATACCCGAAATACACGCGTCAGCGGGTTTTAGAATTTCCGCACCTGGAATTGATAATGTTGTTGCAGGAGTTCCTTTTGAAGCAGTGTGGGATAAAAACAAGCTTGAAAATGTTAAACATGAGATAAAAGCATCTGTTGGAAATGTTCAGCTTGATAAAAATATAAGCGGAGTTACAGTCAAGGCAGACACTCTTGGCGCTCTTGAAGCTTCAATAATGCTTTTTGAAAAAAATCATATTCCAGTTAAAAAAGCATCAATTGGGGATATCACAAAAACTGATATAATCGAGGCGTCTGATGTCAAACATAAGGATGCTTTTCTTGGAGTTATTATGGGTTTTAACGTTGCTGTTTCCCAAGATGCTGAAATTGTAAATCAGAAAGAGAAAGTCAAGATAATAACTTCAAATGTAATATACGAAATTGTTGATACTTATAACAAATGGAAAAAAGAAAAAGAAGAAGAGCAGAAGAAAGAAGAACTTTCAAAGCTTACAATTCCTTCAAAAATTAAAATTCTTCCAGAATATGTTTTCAGGCAGAGCAATCCTGCAATAGTTGGAGTTGATGTTATTGCAGGAGAAATTAGAAATGAAATGACTCTTCTTAACTCTGAAGGTGTTGATGTTGGAACTATTAAACAGCTTCATAAAGAAGGAGAAACAATTGAAAAAGCGTCTCAGGGTGACAAAATGGCTGTTTCAATCCCCGGAGCTGTAATAGGCAGAAGTATAAAGCTGGGTGAGGAATTAATCACTGATGTAAGGGAAGATGACTTTAAGCTGATAAGAAAGAAGTTTATGGATTATGTTTCTGATGAATCTAAAAAAGTAATGGAAGAAATTGCAAGAATAAAGAGGAAGAAAAAAGCTACATGGGGGCTTTAAAATGGTAAAGGGTTGTAATACTTTCCCCTTCTTTCACAAGCATTGTTTTTATTCCATTACTGCATAAGTCTTCAAGAGAATCACCTTTTTTTCCCTCAATCAGCATAATATCCCCTTTTTTTAGGTTTTTAACAGCATTGTTGTTTAAATAAGGATGTCCTTCAATAAGATTTATTCCAAGCTGACTACCATCAAAATGCAGGCTTATTAGTCCGTTGTAATCTCTTACCTCTTCAATTATGTATTTTTTCATAATTAACAGAACAATAAATAAAATTTATAATTGTTTTGTTAATAAGGTTTTTATTCTGATAAACCCTTAATTAAGTTTGATGAAAAAAGGAGCAGCAGTCCTGCTTTTAGGATTGGTTGGTGGTGTTGGCTTGACAATATTGTTGTTAGTTGTGCTTTTTTCTCCAAGATGTCAGGTGTCCTTCTGGATAGCAAATGTATATCACGATGAGAATAAAAGCCAGGTTGGAGCATTTTTTGACGGCAAATGCATGAACATACCTACAGGTGAGTTAAAAGTGGATATTCTGTTAAACAGCACTCAGGAAAATGTTTACAGTGAAATAATAAATTTCCAAGGAATACAAGGAGATGCGGTGTTCAAAATGGTTTTTAATAATACCGTATTGGAGTATGGAAAGTATTACAGGCTTATCACTGAATTCCCCAGGGGTATAAGAGTATCACATTCTTTTTATGGAGGTTATATGCCTTCTATTGATTAGAGAACATTTGCCTAGCTGTTGAAAACCACTATCTTTTTAAACCTTATAGATATTTAAAATAAGTATTACTTATAATCATAAGGTGAAGATATAATGGCTGAATTTAAAATAACAATTGCAGATGTTAAGTCAAAGGGGCAAACCTATCAGACTATTGTAAAAGATGCTGAAGCATCTAAATTAGTAGGAAAGAAAATAGGTGACAAAATACAGGGAGACCTTTTTGGACTCTCAGGTTATGAATTTGAAATAACAGGCGGAAGCGACAAGCAGGGAACTCCCATGAGAAAAAACATTTCAGGTTCAAAAAGGATAAAACTGCTACTTAAAAAAGGAGTTGGATTCCACCCTGAAAGAAAAGGAGTAAGGGCTAAAAAAAGTGTTTTAGGAAATACAGTTTCAGAAGTAACAGCACAAATCAACACAAAAGTAATAACTTATGGTAAAGACGACCTCAAAGCTAAATTTGGAAAAGAACCAAAAGCAGAGGGTCAGCAATGAAAAAGGTGAATTGCAGTAAAAAAAGAACCCGTACAGCCGGAAATAACAATTGGAACTGCCGGACATATTGACCACGGCAAGACAGCGTTAATCGAAGTTCTAACAGGCATCCACACTGAAAAACACACTGAAGAAAAAAAAAGAGGCATTACTATACGACTTGGCTATGCAGACTGTACAGTGAGATATTGTGCAAAATGCAAAAAATACACAACATCAAAAAAATGTTCATGCGGTGGAACCACAGAGTATATCCTTAAATTTAGTTTTGTTGATGCACCAGGACATGAAACATTAATGACAACAATGCTTTCAGGAGCAGCAATAATGTCAGGCGCATTATTGGTTATAGCAGCAAATGAACAATGCCCACAACCGCAAACCAAAGAACACTTAATGGCTCTCGATATTCTTGGGGTTAAAAACATAATTATAGCTCAGAATAAAATAGATTTGGTTAATGATGCGCAGGCAGAGGAAAACTACAATCAGATAAAGGAATTTGTAAAAGGAACTGTGGCAGAAAATGCACCCATAATACCTGTGTCAGCAAACAAAAATGTGAATATTGATATGCTTCTTAAGGCAATGGCTGAAACATACACTGTGCCTGAAAAGCCAAAAGATGAAAAATTCATTATGCTGGTTGCAAGAAGTTTTGACGCAAATAAACCAGGAGCAAAAATAGATGAACTGAACGGAGGGATACTTGGAGGCATAATTAAACAGGGTAAATTAAGAAAAAATGATGAAGTTATTGTTCTGCCAGGGATAAAATCAGGCGAAGATTTCCAAAAAATAAAAACAAAGATAACAAGCATATTCACGGGAAGCAAATCAGTTGATGAAGCCGGAAATGGGGGAACAATCGCAGTGGCAACAGAACTTGACCCTTCACTTGCTAAATCAGATTACCTTTCAGGAACTGTGCTTGTTAGGAATGAAGATGATATAAAATTATATGACACTATGGATATTGAACTTCATCTGATAGAAAGGATTGTTGGAACAGAAAATAATTTAGAATATTCCCCAATAAAAATAAATGAACCTCTTCTGATAAATGCCTGGACATCCAAAACAATAGGAACTGTTTCTTCAATAAAAGGTAATAGCATTTCATGCAGGTTAAAAATACCTGTTGCAATTGAAAAAGGAGAAAAAATAGCTGTTTTAAGAAGGATTGACAACAGATGGAGACTTGCAGGTTATGGAATTATAACTAATTAGAACTCTTCAGCGCTTTTTGAAATTTCACTTCCAATACTTTCATTATACTCTCTGCAATCATTACATAAGATATTGTCAGTATCTCCATGTCCATCACAGAATGCAGTTCCGCACTGGAGGCATTCAAATTCACTGTTTTTTTTACAATATATACACTTTTCCTTTTTTGCCATTGTAAAATCCTTTTTGTGTTTTCAGTTAATTAATTATTTAAAAACGTTTCGATTATATTACTATAAGGTAAAATTAATATGAAACTTGTATTACTTGACACAAACTTCATGCTTATACCCTTTGAGTTCAGGGTGGATATATTCGCAGAACTCAACAGAATTATGCCTGAAAAAACTTCTTTGTTTACACTAAGTGTTTGTATTGATGAACTTAAAGTAATATCAGCAAGACATTATAAGGCGGTTCTTGAAATTTTAAGAAAAAACAGTGTAAGGATAATGAAAGTTGAAAAAGAAAAACCTGTTGATGATATCATAGTGGATACAGCAGACAAAGAAAAAGCAATTGTTGCAACACAGGATATTGCACTTAGAAGAAAATGCAGGGAAAAAGGCATAAAGTGTATATCTATGAGAACCAAAAACCATCTCGAATTTGTTTAATCATAAACTTTAAAAACTATGCTGATAACTATTTTACAGAATTAAAATGTATTATACTATTGCTTTAAGGGATAGGGTAAGGGTTCCTCCAAAACTTTTCGGTGAGAATGTAAAAGAGGTTCTTACAAACACAATAATCGAATCTTATGAAGGTATGGTCAGTATGGATTCAGGAATCCTGCTTAGTCTTATAGATATCAAAAATGTTGGAGAAGGAACGCTGATGCCTGGTGACGGAGCTATATTTTATGATACTGAGTTTGAAATGCTCTCATGGAAACCTGAAAATCAGGAAGTTGTTGAAGGTAAAATAACAGAAATAGCCGAATATGGAGCATTTATAAGGATGGGGCCTGTTGACGGGCTAGTCCACATTTCGCAGACAATGGACGATTTTGTTTCATTCGCTAAAACAGGTTCACTTCAGGGAAAATCAAACAAAAGAGCTCTTAAGGTTGATGATGCTGTAAGGGCAAGAATAATCGCTGTTTCAGTAAGAGAACTTGGAGCTGCAAAAATCGGACTTACTATGAGGCAGCCTGGACTTGGAAAACTTGAATGGATAGAAGCAGATTCTCAGAAAAAAGAACAGCAAAATAAAAAAGAAGAAAAAGAAGATAAGAAAGAATCAAAACCAAAAAAATAAAAGGTGAATATTATGAAAGCATGCAAAGACTGCAATATGATTGTAAAAATAGGGAAGAACTGCCCTAATTGTGGTGGTTCAAGATTAAGCACAAGGTATTCTGGAGTAGCAATGGTTCTTGACACTGAACACTCTAAAATTTCAAAATCACTTGGTGTTGAAAAAAAAGGAGAATATGCTTTAAGAGTCAAATGATGGCTTTTTAGTTAATAACCTTTATTTATATTTTAAGAATTTTTTGAGCAGTTAAAAATAATCTCCGCTTGCATCGTCAAAACTGTCATCATCAGAGTTTTCATCAAAAGCTTTTCCTGAAAGACTTGCACAGCTTTCACATAGTCTTTTCTTTCTTTCACCACAGTACTTACAGAAAGGCTCTTTACAGCTTTCACATACAGTAAGATGTTCTTCTTCACCACAAAATGTGCATTCCATAAATAATTCCGTCAAAAAATACCTTTTTAAATCTTTCTGTTGCCCATCCCTAACTTCAACAAATTTTTTATAATCTTAAGGGCAGAAATTTTTATTTTGGGTTTAATACTTTTGTCCTTTGATTTTAATTATTATTAAACTTCAATGAAAAACTTTAAAAAAGCATTTGATGTTATCTTGTAAGTATGAAGCTTAATGTGATTAAAAAAGAAAAAGATGTGTTCTTTGATAGAACTAATGTTTCTTTTGAAATAGAACATATAAAGATGGCTACGCCAAACAGGCTTGAAGCAAGAAAACTGCTTGCAAAAGAATTTGACAAAGATATAAAGGAAGTCATACTGCTTTCGCTGAACACTAATTTTGGAAGCGGAAAATCAATTGGAACAGCTCATGTTTATACAAAACAGGAATTAATTTCAAAATCAGAACCAAAATACATAATTAAGAGAAATGAAATAAAAGAAGAACTTTCAGCTTCTAAAGAAGGTGAAAGTCAGAATCAGGTAAATGAAGGACCAAAACCTGCAGAAGCAAATGCTGAAGAATCTGCAGAAACTGAATAAAGTAACATAAATGTAATGGTGATAATTAATGGGTAAGAAAAGAAAAGTTTCAAAGACAAAAGGAAAGAAAAAGAAAAATCCTACTCCAGTAAGCAAGAAATGGGAAAAATATGAATCAAAAGAAGGAAAGGTTGTAAGAAAACAGAATTTTTGTCCTAAATGCGGACCTGGAACTTTTATGGCAAAACATAAGGACAGGCAGTCATGCGGGAAATGCAAATATACTGTTTTCAAAAAAGAATAAAAGCAACTTTCTTATTAAATTATTCTAAACAATGATATGTCTTGGTATTGAGAGCACTGCACACACCTTTGGGGCTGGCGTTGCTGATTCAAAGGGAAATATACTTTCAAATGTAAAAGATATGCACTGCCCTGAAAAAGGAGGGTTGCATCCAAGAGAAGCTTTTGAACACCATGTTGAGGTCAGTGATGCAGTTATCAGTGAAGCAGTAAAAAGAGCAGGAATACGGCTTAGTAATATTGGTAGGGTTGCTTTTTCACAGGGGCCAGGCATACCTCCTTGTTTAAGAGTTGGTGCTGTAATAGCGAGAAGTATTTCAAAAAAACTTAACATCCCTATTGTGGGGGTAAACCACTGCGTTGCTCATCTTGAAATAGCAAAGCTTTATGGAAAAATGAGAAATCCAGCAATGCTTTATGTGTCTGGGGGAAACACCCAGGTTATTGCTTATGATTCTGGAAAATACAGGATTTTTGGAGAAACTATTGATATAGGCATAGGTAATGCAATTGATAAATTTGGAAGGTTTGCAGGACTGCTTTTTCCTTCAGGCCCTGCAATAGAACAGCTCAGTAAAAAAGGAAAGACTTACCTTAACCTTCCTTATACTGTAAAGGGCATGGATGTAAGTTATGGGGGTATGCTTACAAATCTAAAGCAGAAATTAAATTCAGGAAAATGCAATCTTGAAGACATTTGTTATTCTTTTCAGGAAACTGCATTTGCAATGCTTGTTGAAGTTAGTGAAAGGGCACTTGCACACTGTGGTTTAAATGAACTTATTCTCACTGGTGGAGTTGGAGCAAATAAAAGACTTGCTGAAATGTGTAGGATAATGTGCAGAGAAAGAGGAGCAAAGTTTTATGTTCCCCCAACTGAATTATGCGGTGACAATGGTGCAATGATAGCCTGGAACGGAATACTTGCAGAACAGTCAAATGATACACATATAAAACAGAAATGGAGAACTGATGAGGTGGATGTTTCTTGGCTAAAATGAAAGCTGTTGCATTGATTTCAGGAGGGCTTGATAGTATACTAGCAGCTGCTATTGTCAAAGAACAGGGAATTGATGTGAGAGGTTTTCATTTTGTTTCAGTATTTGCAGGAAATCCTGAAAAAGCAAGAGAAAACTGCAATAAAATAAGGGTTCCTCTCAAGGTTCAGAAAGCAGACGCCTTATATTACCGGATGCTGAAAAATCCAAAACATGGATATGGAAAAAATCTTAATCCATGTATTGACTGTAGGGTGCACATATTGAGAAAAGCAAAAGAATATGCTGATAAGGTGGGGGCAAAATTTATCATAACTGGTGAAGTGCTTGGGCAGCGCCCCATGAGCCAGTATTTAAATTCAATGAACTTGGTTGAAAAGGAATCTGGACTAAAAGGAATTCTTGTCCGCCCTCTTTCTGCAAAACACCTGAAAGAAACAATACCTGAACAAAAAAAATGGATTAACAGGACTAAGCTTTTTGGGATAACTGGAAGAAGCAGAAAGCAACAGCTTGAACTTGCAAAAAAGTATAACATTACTGAAGAATATTACGCTGGAGGGGGTTGTCTGCTTACAAACAAGGTTTTTGCAAGAAGATTAAGGGATTTATTTGAATACAGTGAGGATAGTTTAAGAAATATAGCATTGCTCTGTATTGGCAGACATTTTCGTCTTGGAAATACAAAAATAATTGTTGGAAGGAATGAAAAAGAAAATGAAATACTCAGAAAAAAAAAGAAAACATCAGAATCTTTGTTTGAAGTTAAGGGAATTGGCAGCCCAGTAACTCTTTTGATAGGAGAACCATTGCCAGAATCAGTAAAACTTGCAGCTCAATTAACAGCAAGGTATTCTGATTCAAAAAAATTAAAAGCAGAAGTCAGTTATGGCAAAAAAAAGATACACTCAAGTAAAATAACAGATGATGAACTGGAAAAATACAGGATTTGGTAAAGTTTAAAAACAATGGAAAACATAACCTAATTAGTATGGCTAAGAAATCAAAAAATTCTGATGTTCTTGCAAAGAGGCTTATTGTAAGTGGTGTCATAATATTTATTTTTACTTTTGTAGCAAATGTTTTTGCAATATACATGATTCAGGGAGTGTTTAACTGGAATCAGACATTAGGCACTGTTATTTCAATAACCTTTGCAATGGTTATTGGAGAATACATAGGTATGAAATGGATGGTTTAATTAAATTCTAATTAAAGATTTACCACATTTCACGCCTTTTTTAAGGGTAGAAAGATATGTTCCTGCTGTTTTTCTGCTTATATTGAACTTATTGACAGCCCATTTTCTAACTAATTCCTCACTTGGAGGAGCATGTTGTAACTGTTTGTAATCCTTTACACATTCTGCAAGCAGTTCAACTCTTTTCTCTTTGGATATTATCCCCCTTTCCTGTCTACACCAGTTGCATACACTGTGTTTTATGGTTTTTGAGCCATAGAACTTTCCACAATTCCTGCATTTCATCTTATATTCTTTTTTCATTATTGTAGATATATATAAGTAAAGTTCATTTATAAAGCCTGTGAGAAACCGAAATATTTTTAAATCAAGATTTAATCGGCAATAAGCTTGAATTCAGGCAAAAATCATGCTGGATTAATCAAATCCATTAAATCCACCTGTTCCTCTGCTGGGAAACTGGCAGAGGACTTATTTTCATTAAATATTTAATACCCAAATTCTTAATATTATAACATGGTATTTGCAAGAAGCAAATTTATAAGAAGGGGAGCAGGCTTTGGAATTATCTCAGGAGTAATCACTACTTTGGGCTTGTTCATAGGCGTATATTACAGCACTTCATCACTCTTAGCAGTTATTGCAGGGATAATTTCAATCGCAGTTGCTGATGCTTTTTCAGATTCATTGGGTATGCATATATCAGAAGAAACAATGACAAAATCCCAAAAAGGAGTCTGGAAAACAACAATAAGCACGTTTGTTGCAAAGCTGCTTGTTGCAATGTCTTTTTTAATACCTGTCCTGTTTTTTGATATAAATATTGCAATTATCCTTTCCTTGGTTTATGGTTATTCTATAATAAGTATTTACAGTTATTTTATTGCTAAAAAAGACAAAAAGAATCCTTTGTGTGTTATTGGTGAACACACTGCAATAACAACAATAGTTCTCTTAATTGTTTATTTTGTAGGTGTTGCATTAAACCCAATGTTTGTGATTTAAAATGCATTACAACGAAATACTGAGAAAGCTGAATTCCTTGTCAAATCCTGATGCAGTTGAAGGTATGGTGAAATGTGGGATTACTCCTGAAAATACATACGGTGTTTCAATACCTGAACTCAGGAAAATTGCTTCAGTAACAAAAAGAAACCATGAACTTGCAAAGCAGCTTTGGAAAAAAAACACAAGAGAAACCAGGATACTTGCTTCTATGATTGATGAACCTAATAAAGTGGATGAAAAGCAGATGGAGAAATGGGTGAGGGAGTTCAGTTATTGGGAGATATGCGACCAGGTAATTATGAATCTTTTTGAGAAAACTAAATTTGCATATGAAAAAGCATTTGAATGGGCTGAAAGAAAAGAGGAGTTTGTAAAAAGAGCAGGATATGTTTTAATGGCACGCCTTGTAGTAAGCGACAAGAAAGCAGAAGACAGAATTTTTGAAAAGTTTTTTCCTATGATTAAACAGGGTTCAGATGACAGCAGGAATTTTGTAAAAAAAGCAGTTAATTGGGCGTTAAGACAGATTGGAAAAAGAAACAAGAACCTAAATAAAAAAGCAATAGAAGTTGCTATTGAAATTGAACAGATGACTTCCAGTTCTGCAAAATGGATTGCATCAGACGCTTTGAGGGAGCTTAAAAGCAGTGAAGTCCAGAATAGGTTAAACTGATTTTTTATTTTTCCGGAAAGGGTTCCAGCTTTCTAATCTTTTAGTTCTATATTTGTCTTGTCTCCCCCAGTGTTTTTTCCATTCCCCATCTAGATTTCCGTGGTATCTGTTTGCAATCTGGAGGACAAGTATAACTATATCAACCATTTTATTTTCAATATATTCCTGTTCTGGTTTTCCTGTTGTTTCAGAAGCGCCTTTAAGATTGTCAACCTCTTTCTGAAGCATGTCAAGAAGTTCTTTAACTTCGGTTTTATCAAAGCCTGATTCAATTTCGAACTGTCTGACAAAATTCATCAGTTCATTTAAAACCATGGATTAAAATAGGGAGTGCTGTTTATTTAAAATTGTTGATTATTCAATAACCTTTATTTTTGAGTCCATATCAACACCTATTTTATGCTTGACAGCGCTGGATATCTGAGGATGAGTCCAAGGATTTAATCCTTTAAGACTTTTTGAGCCAAGATTTTGAAGTTCCTTTATACACATTACATCAAGAGCAATTCTGTCTTTTGAAGCAAAAACAACATTGGATTTTCTTAATTCCCCTGTATCAGGCCCCCCGTCTATAAAACATTTTGTTCCGTCAACAATGTTTATTACAGGATTTACAGCCATATTGAACTCACCTATTCTTTCTTTAAGTTTGTAAGCATGCATTTTCATTCTTGTTCTCATATGCAGGATGCCCATCAGATTTTTCATGCTAAGTGTAAAATCAGCAAGCCGGTGTGTTTTTAAAACGCATAAATTAACTAGATGTTTATAATTGCAGAGTTCATCAGTTATGTAGCAGTGCCCAAGGCTTGTGTTTGGAAGTTCAACTTTTACCCATTTGCTGTCTTCAAAAAATATAAGCGGTACTTTTTCTTCAGCGCATATTTTTCTAATTCCTGTTTTTTCACTGCATATTTTTGTGTGACTCCAAAAAGCACTGCTCATATCCCCAACTGAAACATGAGCGCCTTTTCTTTTGATTAACCTTATTAATTCCTTTAATCCTTCTGGGCGTGTTGTTCCAGGATACTTGTCATCTGAATTTATGTTTGGTTTAATAAGAACATTTTCACCTTTTTTAATTTCATTAAGCCCTTTTATAACACTGAGCGCTTTTGTTATTGTTTCTGCCTTAGCTACAAGAGCGGGAACTTCAATCTTAAACTTTCTTCTAGTCCATGTTTTGCAAGACTGCTTTAGCTTTATTATCTCGCCTGCTCTGAATTTATCAACATAAGTCATAAAAATTATAAAGAGTTTTTTATATTTAAATTAGTTCATAAATATAGTACAATCAGTAAAGTTAAAAATAACAAGTGATATTAAATTAACAATGAAGCCAATAAGTCTTTTGATGCAGGAACACAGGATTATTGAAAAGGTAATTGCCCTTTTCAAAAAAGAACTCCAATATATTGAAAAAACAAATAAAATCCACCCCGCTTTTATTGAGATATCTGTTGATTTTATGCAGACATACACAGATAAGTGCCATCATGGCAAAGAAGAGGGTATATTCTTTAAGGCTCTTCAAAAAAAGAAAATTGCAGACGTCCACAAAGGTGTTGTTGTTCAGCTTATCAAAGAACATAAATTTGCAAGACTTAAGGTTAAACAGCTTGTTGAAGCAAATGAGAGATATTTCAACAAAGACAGACAGGCAATAAGGGATATAATTGACATACTTAATGCACTGGTTAAATTTTATCCAATGCATATAGATAAAGAAGACAAACAGTTTTTCTTTCCTTTCATAAATTACTTTACTGAAGAAGAACAGAATAATATGCTTAATGAGTTTTTAAATTATGACAGACTTTTGATACACGAGAAATATTTTGATATTGTAAATAAAATGAACAAGCTGCTACAAAAAAGCTTTGTTTAGCCATACATTGTTTTTTCAGCAGTTGTCTGGATATTATCATTTTCACGTTTTATGTAGTCCACCATTTCTTTTTGTGTACTGAATTCATTCTCAACAATGCTGTCAACTATTGTTTTTATTTCTGCAGGTAGAAGTTCTTTTGAAACGTTCGCAAGTTCACGCATATTAATTTTTTCATTTTCAATAATACCTACAAAACCATCTTTAAAGTTGAGATATCCATATTTTTTAAAGTAATGTTTGTAAATCTTTTTTATATCTTCTTCTGTTGGACTTGGAAATTCAAGCTTAAGTGCAAATCTTCTGAGGAGCTTTCTGCTTAATCCTTTATCTTTTTTAATGTTCAGTGCTATTGCAATTGCAACATTCTCAGGTATTTCCTTGATACCCCCTGCTGAGGTTAATAAACTTTGGAATTCCTGTTGCGCCTGGTACTGGGTTGATTCGTCTAAGTCAGGCATATCATCAAGAAGAATTATAAAATGTCCATCGAGCTGGCTTACCATATCCACAGCATTCCATATCATGTCAGCGGATTTTACGTTTACCACCTTAAAACCGTATTTTTTAGCAGCTGCGGACATACCTGATGTTTTCCCTGTTCCAGGAGGGCCGTGAAGTAGTAATGTCTTTCTTTGTGTTGTTCCTGACATGAATAGAGGGATATATCTCTCCAGCTCTTCTTTTACATTATCTATACCAATTAAGTCATCCCACTCCGTATTTACAGAATCTCCTTTATATGCAACAAGAAAAGCTCTTCCAAATGAAGCACCAACATCCAAAACCGGGTATATTCTCCACGGCGTTGTCTCAACCCTAAATTTGATCATTTTTTTTATACACTCATCATTGCTCCAGTCTTTTTTTATTATCTCCTTGACAAGAGCATGCCGTCTTTCTTCAACTTCTCTTTCAAGTCCTTTTACTTCTTTTTTTATTTTGGATCCATATTCTATTTCATCTAATTCAACAATTTCATCAATAGTGAAATCCTCTGTTTTATTGTAATTGCCCTCACAGCCGTTGTGGGCATATAATTTTTTTCTGAAATCTTCAATAGGTTCAGAAAGACCATCTTTGACAGATCTTACAAAATCAATAAATTTATTTATCATATTTTCTGGATTTGAATCTTCTCCTGCGAGAATTTTTGCATTGTGCATATACTCCTTGATATTTGCAAATTCAGAACTGCTCACTTCACCACCAGTATTTTCAGCATCTCCTAAGTCTATCTCCTTTATTACTGAAAGAAGAACATACTCTTCCCACACATTTGTTATTTTTTTAAAAAACCATTCCTTTTCAAAAAAATTACTTACTTTTCTGTAAAGTTTGTTATATGTATCAATAAGCTCTTCGATAACACCCCTTATCTGTTCTCCAATAAGTTCCCCCCTTAGAAAATTTTCCAGCGTCCACCACTCATCAGGAGTTGCAACACATTTTGCAAGATTAAACGAATCACCGTTTTCTTTTTTCTGCACTTTGACAATTTCAAGAACATCTTCTTTGTAAGTGTCTAAAATATCACCAATCCTTCTTAATGCATTACAGTATTCTTTAAAATTACCTACTTCCTCATATCTGTCATCCTTTAAAATAGTCATAACAACACGCTTTGCTGTTGATAATTTATCTTCAAGTCCAATATCTTTTTCTTTTTCAAAAGTTTTTTTATGTATATCTCTCAGGCATTCACCTATGTTTCTTATAGATGCAATAACATCTTTTGATGAATTGTACCCTTCAACAGCCTTTTCACCTAAGAAATCCTCTCTTAATTTCTCATGTTCTTGAAGTTCAGTGTATCTTGTTTTATCTAATGTTGTTTTATAGGCAACATTCTTAGATTCACTTTTTTCCACCTTCATACAGTTATCTTTAATGCAGGCAAAATTATTTAAATTACATTATTTTACTGAGGAGGCGTTAATCCCTAATCCCTTCTTCACACACTCTGAAAACAGCTTCTCCGTCCGGAAGGTTTGGTGAATCTATAAGTTTTGCAACTCTTTTATCCCCTCTGGATTTTCTAAAAATCATCCTGAATGTTGAAGCGTGTGCTACTATATTACCGCCGATTGCTGCCTCAGGGTTACCAAAGAAAACATCAGGTCTTGACATAACTTGGTTTGTAACAAAAATTGCAAGATTATACCTGTCAGCCATTCTCTGCAAGTCATGAAGATGTTTATTCAGCTTCTGCTGTCTATCAGCAAGATGCCCCCTCCCCATATACTCTGCTCTAAAAAGTCCTGTTAAGGAGTCTATAATTATTAATTTAACATTTAGCTTTTCTTTTTCAATAAGGTCAGGTATCTTCTCAACAAGAAGCATCTGGTGGTCAGAAGAATATGCTCTTGCAACTTTTATGTTTTCAAGTGCTGATTTTGCATCTATCTTTAGTGCTTTTGCAATCTGGACAATTCTTTCAGGTCTGAAAGTATTTTCATTGTCAATGTAAACTGCAATGCCATCCAATCCCCCTCTTTCCTTAGGCATTGTAACATTAACGGCAAGTTGCAATCCCAGTTGTGTTTTACCACTTCCAAATGAAGCAGCTGCTTCTGTTATTGACTGGGTTTCAACACCCTTGCCTCCAAGCAAATCATCAAGCGCTTTAGAACATGTAGTTATATAACCTACTGCTTCTCTCTTTTTCAGCAAATCCATTGCTGTCCCAAAACCCATGTTAAGTTTTCCTCTAGCTTCCTGAATAATTTTCCTTGCAGTTGCTTCCCCAAGTCCGCATTCATCAACAAGAAAACTTACTGGTGCTGTTGCGAGAGCCATTAAATCATGGTAACCTGCATCCCTTAACTTTTCAGCTGTTTTTTCACCCACGCCCGGAATCTGGTCTATACTCACAGTACATATGGAATCTCCTGCGAATGCAACGACTTCACTTTTTTCTTCTTTTTTCTTCTTATCAGTTTCTTCATAAAGAAGTTCGTCTATCTGCACAATCGCTTCTTCATTGCCAAGTTTGAATAATTCATTTAAAAGATAAGATATGTTCTCATTTGTTTTAATCTCTTCTTTTAAATCTACTTTATACATTTCATTAATCATATCAATAAACTCAATAACATCCTCTTTTTCAAGGTTAACAATACCCTCATCTATTTTTCTTGATAAGAATGCAGCTGCATCACCAAATATCAGCTTGTCTTCTTCTGAAAGATTTATTTTTTTTGTCATGTTCAGGACAGATTAACAAGTAAATATTTATAAGCCCATTGGGTAAATGACATGTCTGTCCGATAATATTTTAAGTTTTAAGTCCTAATTTTTAAGTATGTCTATTAATGAGGTTCTTGATAAATTAACACAGCCTGAAATACCTGCAAGAGAAAAAGAGATTATGCTCAACAACATCAAGAAAGGAAAACCATTGGATGCAGATGACATTGAACAGATTACAGCACATGTGCATGAATATCTCATTGAAAACAATCTCCATTTCAATTACTTTGTTCTTGACTTGAATAATGTTGAAATTATTGCTTTTGCAAATGAACGCACTGAACTAAGGATTATATCACCCCATGAAATGGTAGTGGCAGTACCATCAGATTACACTCATTTAAAAAATTATCACACAGAACAGCTATAACTTTCTTACAAAAATAAGAAACCCGGTGTGTGCAAGCATCTGGCTCATTGGGCGAAGAACCCTTTCTTCAATCTTCCAGCCCCGCTCTATTATTTCAATTGTCCTGAGATATTTCAATTCCTTATGTTTATTTACTTCTCTTACAAAGTCATCAACCTGAAGAACAGTAGGTATATAAGCAACAAGAAAACCCCCTACTTTTAGGGCTTTCTTCGCAGGTTCAACAATTTCCCACGGAGATTTAACATCAACTGTTACTAAATCAACATTTTTTTCATCAATTCCCTTTGACATGTCTTTATTCTTAACTTTAACAATCCTCTCTAGTCCTGCTATTTTTACATTATGTTTTGCAATTTTAGAAAAATCTTCTCTTATTTCATAAGTTATTACCTTGCCGTTAGGGCTTACAAGATTCCCAAGAAAAGAAGCAAGAACACCAGAACCAGCACCTCCGTCAACCACTTTCATACCTGGCTTAAGCCCTGTATATGCTGCAATTATTGCAGAGTCTTTAAATGTAACTATCTGAGGTCCTCTTTTGAACCTTGCAAGTAAATCTTTAATAGTGGGCTCAATCACACTGAATTCAACACCCTTGTGCGTTTTTATTTTTCTACCAAACTTTGCATTAATCATATCTTTTTTTGTAATAACCCCAAAATCAGTATGAAAATCCTTTTTGATCTCATCAGTATTATATGTATATGTCCTTCCGTCCTTTGACATGATTAATTTCCAAACCATAATAGTATCAAAAATCTAATTGATTATAAATCATTCCTTTTTTACATACTCAACTTTATCAAGAAGTTCATTTTCAATTTTACAGGGATATTCCCCTGTCAAGCAAGCCAGGCATAAACTGCAATCAGATATTTCCCTTACATCTCCTTTTATTGCGTTCAGAAGCCCTTCAAGTGAAATGTATTGCAGAGAATCAGCACCAATTTCACTGCAAATTTCATCAACATCTTTTTCGTATATCTGAATAGGATTTCCTTCTCCAATTACTTTTGGATTATTTGCAATGAGCTGTTCATGTGTTGGAAAATCAATACCCATGTAACAGGGATGTCTTATTGGAGGACAGCTTATTTTAAGGTGAACGCTATTCGCACCAGCATCTTTTATTCTGTTTATTATATTATGCATAGTATTACCTCTTACTATAGAATCATCAACAAGAATAACATCCTTGCCTTCAACCACTTCTTTGATAACATTGTATTTTTGTGATTTTGATTTAGCAGCATTTTTTCTTTCATCAGGGTTTCCATTTATGAATGTTCTTTTTGGATAATATCTATTTCTCATTAAACCTTCTCTTTTTTTCAATTTTCCCTCACCCGCATAACCTGATGCAGAGGAACGTCCTGAGTCAGGAACTGGGATAACCCTCCAGTTCTTATCTTTTTCACCAGTTTCAATGTCCATAGGCATTTCTTTCCATAAATTCTTTCCAAGTCTCACTCTAACATTGTTTACATTGACTCCTTCGATAACTGAATCAGGAGATGCGAAATAAACATATTCAAAAAAACATAAGGATTTTTTTTTCTTAATCATATAAGATGACTTAACCTCCATATTTTTAGTTATCTTAACTATTTCACCTGGTTCAATTTCCCTTATCAATTTTGCATCTAGAAAATCAACAGCTCTGCTTTCAGAAGCGAATATATAACCTTTTTCTTCTTTATTGCTTATTTCACCAATACATAATGGTTTGAATCCATGTCCATCCTTCATAGCGTACAGATTTCCTTCTCTGTCAACAAGAACAATTGAATATGCCCCTTCAAGTTTCATATATGCATAAGCAAGCGAATCAAGAATATCTTTTGAAATATCATACCCCTCTTCGATAAGGCATTTTATAACTTCAGTGTCAGTATCTGTTTCAAAACCATACTTTTTCAGTTCTTTTCTAAGCTTTGTGTAATTAGTGATTGTGCCGTTAAATGCAACTGAGAACAGTTTTTTTCTTCCGCTTCCAAAAGGATTCTGCCCTTTTATTTTTCCTTCAAAAGGATGGAGTTTTTTTACAGCATCCTTTTTACTGCTTTCCCTGCCCGTTGCAGTTGTTGCATATCTTGTGTGTCCTATGCCTGAATAACCTATCATTTCCTCAAGTTTTTTAGGCTGGAAAATATCAGTAACTAACCCAACATCTTTGTAAGTATTTATTTCATTGCCGTTTGAAACTGACATGCCTGCACCAAGTTCCCCCCTGTGCTGGACACCCTGCATGCCAAGATATAATTTTTCAGAAGCAGAATTATTATCAAGAATTACGCCTACAACCCCACATTCTTCATGGGGCTTGTCAAGCAGTTCAGCTAAATATTCTGCGTGCTCCATAATAAAAGAAATTTATCCTGTTTTTAATATGTTTTTGCTTTTGAAAGCATTGTTTTGTAGTATTGAAAACGTTTTTAATAATGGCTGTTTATTAATATGGAAAATGGAAGTTTTGTTTGTTGAGTGCAGGCTTAAAGACTGGGTTTTCAGGGAAGATGCTAAGGAAAACATTCTTAAGGAGATTAAAAATTATGAATCTGTAACCATTGTTTCAACAGTACAGTATCTTGATATTATCGGTTTAATAGAAGATTTTTTAAAAGAAAACAACAAAAAAGTCATTGTTTCAAAGTCCTTAAAACATGCTAAGTATAAAGGACAGGTTCTTGGTTGTGATGCAGAAGCTGCTTTAAAAAACAAAGCAGATGTTGTGATTTATATTGGAGATGGTATGTTTCATCCCATAGCAGTGATGATGGAATCAGACACACCAGTTCTTGCGTTTAATCCAAAAACTTATGAAATTAAAAAAATCACGGATGAAAATATTAAAATTTATAGAATGAGAAAAGCTCTTGCTTTTGACAAGTTAAAGCACTCTGATAAAATAGGGATTCTAGTTTCAATAAAACCAGGACAGTATAATCCAGATGTGGCAGTTGAGACAAAAAATAAATTTGAAAAAAAAGGAAAAAAGGCATTTATTTTTGTTTTTGACGAACTTCAGATAGACTCTTTGATTAATTTTCCTGATGTGGAATCATGGGTTAATACAGCATGTCCAAGAATGGCTTTGGAAGATGCCTTCAGATTCAGACAGAGTATACTAAATTACGATGAAATTGAATGGCAGAACCTTTAATTTCTCAAATGGAAACATTTAAAAGCCAATTAAATTGTGTTTTCATTGTTATGAACAAAATTAATTATGCAGATCTCAATAAAACGCTTGAATTTACGTCATACGAAAGAAGATTCCAAAAGGATATATATGAACTCTTGGATTTAATTAAACACGCCATGCCTGAATGTTTAAAGAACTTAAAGAGAGCTTCTTTAGAAGAAAAAACAAATGATGATTTACTGGATATTTCTCTTGAGTTGGATTTAGCAAAGTATTCTATTGCAACAGCAGAAATAGGTCATGAACTTGATGCATGGGTTGTTGAATTTAGAAATTACTGTGAAGAGACAGTTTGGCTTGGAGAAGATTATGTGCCTTTATGGATGCGTGAGTTTACTGAAGAAATTTTCAGCAGAGAAGATATTCCTGATTTTAAAACTTTTATGTCATATATTTTTGGGAAAATGAATTCAGCAATAATTGAAGACAGATCTTATTTAAAGAAAACTATATAAATATTTGATAAGTAATCCTAACAATGGCAGAACAGTCTTATTTATTAGAATATCTTAGTCAAGTGGAAAAAATAGCAATAGATGATAATACTGATATTAGTGCCTTTTACAGACATAACCAGCCAACAAATGAGGATGCTATAAAAAGAAAAGATGTTCTTGACAGAACTGAACATAGGGTAAAGCAGCTCATTTCACTTAAGGAACATGCAAATTCAAAACAGAAAGATGTAGACAATCAAAGAAGGAGAACAAAAGATATACAGTTACAGATTGCTTTTTCAAGTGAAATAAATACCTTAAAGATAATTATTAGTAAAATTGAACATATGATAAGTTATATGAAAGACTTCCTAAAAAACAATGGAAGGGGATAATTCAAACAGTTTTTATTTTATAACTATTTAATCCTTAGTATAATGGCTTTTGATGCAGTGAAATTAAGCGCTAAAATAGAAAAGGAGTTCTGCGTAGATAATAAAAGGAAATATTACAGATTTAGGTTTGCAAAACAGTACGGAGGCATAGCAACTGCTGATGTTGCTGGATGTAATTTGAGATGTTCATACTGCTGGTCTCAGAATAAAGCATGGTATCCTGAAACAAACGGAGATTATTTCTCCCCCAAGGAAGTTGCTGGGAAATTAACTAAATTAATGGTTGAAAATAAAACAGGAAAGTGCAGGATATCCGGAGGAGAACCAACAATATGCAGAAACCATCTTATTGAAGTTATTAAGAACCTTCCTTCTGAATGTCTTTTTGTTCTTGAAACAAATGGAATCCTTCTTGGTTATGACCCCTCATATATCAAGGAACTCTCTAAATTCAGCAACCTACATATAAGGCTTAGTATAAAAGCATCTGACTTTGACATGTTTGAGCAGATAACAGGAGCAAAAAAAGAATTCCTAAGCAATCAGATAAGTGCAGTTAAAAGTATTGATGAAGCTGGGATAAGCTATAATCTTGCTGTTATGCATGATTTGTATTCTGAAAAGAAGTATTATGATTTTTTAGAAAAACTTGAAAAAATAATACCTTCTGTTCATTCAAAAATAGAAAATGAACAGTTAATACTTTTCAATTTTCTTAAAAGTCGTGTTGAAAAGCGTTCTTTAATTGAATACCTGAAAGAAAGTGGGAGAATTCAATGAACAATGAACTTTTTGAAAACTTAAGGAAAAAGAAAGATGATGCAGGTAACAGGGAAAACGCTCTTGAAATAAACAAGGCATGGCTACCTGAACTTAAAAGAACTGGCAGGGAAGATATTGCTGATGCAGTAATAACTTGTGTTGAAGACTGTCTTAAAAGCAAAAAGGATTCAGCTTTCTATGAACTTCTTCAAAACCTTAATTCTTTAAAAAATAAAGTTAGCCTTTTATATACTGAAGGAGACTCTTTGTGTGCGGATATAGGGGCTTACATATCAGTTATAACATCTAATCTTAAAGAAATAACAAAATACAGCCGTGAAATAAACAGGCAGGACGCTGATGACTTGTTGAGGATGGATTGTTATAAGGAGATAAGCAACTACATAAGCGGCACAAAACACTACATTGAGCATAACCTGTACAAATTCAGAAAGTATAAACCAAAAATTTTCTAAAAAGGATAAGCTTTATTTACTGATATGTTTTACTATTATTTGGAAAGTCTATGTTTGACAAAAAATCAACTATTGAGAAATATGAAGACGAGTTTAAGTCAGACAAGCTTAAACATAAACATGTTTTTTATGATTTGTATATAACAACAGGTGACCCTGAAGAGATGAGGGCTTTTACAGCCGAACTTCTTGATGATGCTGACTACAGCATTAATATCAATAAATTAACAGATTTTGAAGACGTTGGTGTTGAAGGGATATTTAAGGGAGGTAAGTTAAAACCTCTTCAGTCAATAATAAAAGGTGTTAAAAGCCATGAAAAAGGAGTCAAGCATTCATTTTTATGGAAATTTTTTGCTGGTTTTGGAGCACTGTTGTTCCTTTTAGTTCTTTTATTTAAGGCTTCAGTTCCTTACCCAGACTTTTTTTACCTTGGAGGAACAGTTTTTTTAATACTAAGCTTCATCACCTATCTTGTAAAAGATAAAATAGATTTAATGCTCTGGGTTAAAATATCAGGCATATACAATGTAGAAGAATCAAAAGCAGATATAAGGGTTGTAATCGCAGGGGATACTGCTAAAAAAGACAAGGAAGCAATAAAACTCCTTGATGATGATTTAAATGAGATTTATCAGGTTATAGCAAGAAAATACATAAAACTCAACAAAAAGAAAGAAGAAAAAATAACTGTTGTTAAAAAAGACACTGCTGAAGAAAAAGTAATAAAAGCACTCAGAGAATCGCAATCACAACTTGAACTTCTTGATAAAAGACTTCTTAAAAAAGAAATAACAGAGGATACATATAAAGATGTAAAGGTACAGCTTGTACATAAGAAAAGAAACTTAGAAACTATGATGGATTTAATAGAAACCTTGTCTGATAAATAATTACCTGTCTTTTATTTTAACTTCTAGTTCTTGTTTTGTAGGAAGCCCTACATAACCAAGCTTTCCATTTATAATAAAAGCAGGAACAGCATCAATTCCAAATCTCCTTATTATCTGTCTTCCTTCAACAGAAGTTGCTTCAACAGTCCTCCATATAACATCCCTGTTTTTCTTTGTAATATCTTTAAGGAGTTCAATAGCCTTTGGGCTGTAAGGACACTCTTTAGATATGAGTATCGCTACTTCTCTGCTACTTGCCATTTCCGCGTAAGTATTTATGTGCATTGTGCGTCTTTTTGTTGAGAATTAAGTTCTTTATAAAGTTTTCTGTGGATAGAAACAATAAACCAAAACCAATAATAAAAGATTAAATGTCGTGTTCCATAAGTGTATTTCTTTTGTTTCCGTCTGCTCTTTCAGAAGCTTCTTTTATTAGCTCCTCCACCTTTTTTTCAAGAGCTATATAAAAACCTGAAGAAACTCTTTTTCTGCCAGCTATTTTCCTGACAAAACTTTTTACAACAAGTGATTTTGTCATGACAGAATATAACAATTAAGTTATTTAATTATTTATCGAAAATTAATAAAAAAATAAAACAAACTTCAGGAACATTTTTTATACGTGTCTTTCTTTAATTGTTCCAACATCTTTTGCTCTTTTAGCAGCTTTGTCGCAGAGAAGAAGTACTTCTCTGTTTAATGCTTCAATAGCTTCAAGAGATGTTCTTTTACCTTTTTTCTTAAGGTATTCTTTTACTTTACTTTTTACAATCAAATCCATTTTAATCAATTTTCATTATGATTTTCTATTTTAAAAAACTTGCGAAAAAGCTTAAATTAACGCATTTTGTATATGGTTTAATAATGCATAAAGACAATATTAAGAAAATAGCAGAGGAAAGAATAGCATTGCTGTTCAGACTTGCAGATAATGAGTTTGAAAAGCATCCTGAACGTTCAAAAAGATATGTGGAAATTGCACGGAAAATAGGGATGAAGGCTAAAGTTTCGCTTGCAGATCACAAAAAAAAATTCTGCAGAAAATGCGGAAATTATTTAAAGCACGGAAAGAATACAAGAGTGCGTATATCATGCTCAAATATTGTTCAAACTTGTAAGGTTTGCAATAATATTTCAAGATACAAAATCACAAAACATAAAGAGTAAAGTTTAAAAAGAATATCATTAATAAGTGAAAGATAATGGCAACAGTGTATGATGTAAACCCAACAGCCCTTATACACAGAGTTAAGGAGAAATTAAAAGATGTAAATGAGATAAAAGCTCCGGTTTGGGCTGATTTTGTTAAGACTGGAACAAGCAGACAGAGGCCTCCTGTTCAGAAGGACTGGTGGTACGTCAGAGCAGCAGCTGTTTTGAGAAGTATATACTGCACAAGCCCGATGGGTGTCCAGAGATTAAGGGTTAAATATGGTGGTAAAAAAAGAAATGGTTCCCAGCCTTCTCATTTTAAAAAATCATCAGGAAATCTTTTGAGGAAAATGCTTCAGCAGCTTGAATCAGCAGGCTTTCTCAAAAAGTCAGAATCACAGAAATTAAAAGGGAGAATTATCACTGGCAAGGGAAAACAGCTTCTTGACAGGACAGCTTCCGAAATTTTAAAAGAAAAAAAACAATAAGGTTTTCAAAATGTCAAATAAATTACTTGGAAAAAAGAAAAGACTCGCAGCAGCAGGCAACGAAAGCGTTGCAGCTCCTTTTTGGGCTCTTTTGAGAAAATTTGGAAAAAGAAGGTCTTATAGGTGGAGGCTAAATCCCCACAAAAGAAGAAATTGGAGACATGATAAACTGGATGCATAATACTATTTGGTTAAATTACATTTAAGAAAGTGAATAAAAATGGCAAAAGACGATAAAAAACCAACAACTGAAAGGATATACACAATACCTCTTAGGAAAAACTTTCTTAAATCACCTAAATGGAAAAGAAGCAAGAAAAGCATTACTGTAATAAGGGATTTCATAAAGAAACACATGAAAACTGAAAATGTGAATATAAACAAAGATGTTAATGAATTAATCTGGGCAAGAGGCTCAAAAAAACCTCCTGCAAAACTGAAAGTTATTGCCTCAAAAACAGAGGATAAAGTAAAAGTTGGACTCTTTAATATCTCAAAGCAGAAACCTGAAGTAAAAGAAGAAAATCAGCAGGAACCAAAGTCAGAACAAAAAGAAGTTAAAGAAAATCAGGAAAAACCTAAGAAAACAGCAAAAAATTCAAAATCAAAAAGTGAATAAAAATGACAGAATATATTGTAACAGGAACCTTTAGAATGGCTGGAAGAACGCAGAAATTCACAAAAGAAGTTAATGCTAACTCTGAAACTCACGCAGTCCATCTTGTTAAAGCAAATATTGGTTCAAAACACAAAACAAGAAAACATGTTATAAACATTGAAAAAATCTCACTCGCAAAATGACATCAAAAAATGAAGAAAAAGTTCAGGAAAAATTGTACGAGTTTCAGCTTCTTCAGAATGAGTTAAAATCTTTTGAACAGCAGATTGCCGAATTTGAAGAGAGAAAGCTTGAAATGGAGATGATGAAGCAGACAATAGATGAAATAAAAAACAAGGAAAAAGAGAGTGTAATGGTGCCTCTTGGTTCAGGTGTTTTTATGAATGCTTCAATAAAGGACGACAAGACTGTTTTTGTAAATGTTGGAAACGGTGTTGTTGTAAGAAAAAAGCTTTCTGACGCAAAAGAAATCATAGACAAGCAGATTGAAATGATATGTAAAAATCAGGCTATCTTAGAAAATTCAATAAGGGAAATTGAATCACATCTTCAGAAAATCATAAAAGAAGTTTACCCTCAATAACTTTTTTAATTAAACCATCTTATCTTTTAGTATAATGTTCGGTTCGCTGAAAAAGAAACTTGCAGGCTTTGCAGAAAGTGTTTCAAAGAAATTTAAGAAAGAGTCTGAAGGTAGTCCAAAAGATGAAAAACCTGCATTAAAGAAACCAAAAGAAAAAACTTCTAAAGAAAAGCCTGTTAAAGAAGAAAAGAAGCTGGAAAAAATCAAGACAAAACAGGATGAAGAACCAAAAAAGGAATTAAGAGAAAAAGTCGGACTTTTTAAAAAATTAACACATAAAAAAATAGATGAAGAAGGCATTGATGGGGTTCTTTGGGAGCTTGAACTTATGCTTCTTGAAAACAATGTTGCAAATGAGGTTATTGAGAAAATCAAAGAAACTTTGAAAAAAGAACTTTTGGAAGGTTATGTTTCAAGAAAAAATTTCAGAGAGTTTATAGTAAACTCACTTAAAAAATCAGTCCAAGATGTTCTAATTGAAAAGGATATGGATGAATTTGTCAAAGAACTTAAAAAATCAGAAAAGCCAGTGGTTTTTGTTTTTCTTGGGGTTAATGGCGTTGGCAAGACAACATCTCTTGCAAAATTTGCACATTGGCTTAAAAAGAACAAGTTTTCATGTGTTGTTGCTGGAGGGGACACATTCAGAGCAGCTTCAATAGAACAGCTTGAAAGGCATTGTAATAAACTGGGAGTTAAATTAATACATCACAAATACGGTGCAGATTCGGCAGCAGTGGCTTTTGATGCAATTCAGTATGCAAAATCAAGAGCTGTTGACTGTGTGTTAATAGATACTGCCGGACGTTCGCATACAAATATAAACCTCATGGATGAATTGAAGAAAATTATACGTGTTGCAAATCCTGATTACAGCATATTTGTAGGGGATTCTATGACAGGAAATGATGCTGTTGAGCAGGCAAAAAAATTTGGAGAAGCAGGACATATAAATTACTCAATACTATCAAAAGCAGACTGTGATGAAAAAGGAGGTGCAATTCTTTCAGTTGCTTATGTAACAGGAAAACCAATACTTTTTCTTGGAACAGGGGAAAGCTATGATTCTTTAATACCATTCAGCAAAAAAGAAATCCTAAAAAAATTAGGACTTTAAACAACTTTTATATTATACAAAAATAATATTTTCTCTTATGAAAAAAGCTCAGGTTTTTGTTATCAGGGAGTTTTTCTCTTTTTTAATGGGGCTGGTAATGCTTATTGCTCTTTCATTTATTTATATAAACATCTTGCTTCCAGGAGTTGAGGAACTGGCGTATAATTATTACTCACGAGATATTACTGCCCAGGTGGATTATGTGCTTACAAATGTTTACAGCAGTGTTAGGCTTTCAGGTTATTCTTCATCCGTCAGTTTTACAGCAGACATGCCTAAAAAGGTTCATAACAGCGAATATTCTGTTGCTTTTTCTGGAAATAGCAGCATATGTGTTAACATATGGCAGAGAACAAACCGGATTACAGGAGATATATATGTAGAATGCAGAGACCATAGCATTCCTTCAGAAGACATTTCACTCACAGGAACTTTTCTTTCAGAAACAGGCAGGATGAAAATTTCAGCTGTTAAAAAATCAGGCATAATAGATATTTCTCTTGAAGCAGGAATCTACTGAGCATAAAACATGAAAACCAGAAGCAGGATTATAAAAATTATTATGCTCCATTTTATGAATCCCGTTTGTAGTTTATTAAATGCAAAAAGAAATAATATTAATATCCCTATCCATATGAAAATCATGGATTCATTAAGACTTACCCCAAGAATTTCAGCAATTGATTTGCCCTGTTCTGTAAGAAAACTAAGAATCGCTTTTCCAGTGCTTTCAAGAGATGTCATTTTATGAAAACCTTATACTTGTCTTCACCCTCTATTTCCAGTATTATCCTTTTAATTATTGACTTCTTAGGGTCTGGGAGAAGTTCAACTCTTTTTTTAATATCTTCAAAACTCTCAAATGGTTTTATTTTTCTTTCGTCAAGTATTTTCCACATGTTTTTCTTTCCAATTCCTGGGAGAAGTTCAATTTCATGATATCTTGAACTTACAGGACTTGCATTATTGAAAAAATCAACATATTTCTTTTCGTTTTTGTTTACAATATCCTCTATAATAAAAGGGAGTTCTGATTTAGCAGTCTGAGTAAGCTGTTCAGTACCTATTTTTCCAATTATATGATGGACTTTATCTCTTTTATCTGGGCCTAAATAAACAATTTCATTAGGTGTTAAAAAAATTCCTTCTTTAGGAACAACTTCAAGAAGAGTAAAATACTGTTCACCTAACACCTGAGCAACAGGCTGTCTTCTCTCCATAAAAGGATGTCCATTTGGAAGAAAATCTAACACTACCCCAGTATCTTCTCTTTTTACAACAGTGTAGTTTTTCATCATCTTTCATCACTTTTACAGTTTTATTGTAGTCATATGTATTTCTTAACAATTTCTATCACGCTTGTCATTTCTTCTTTTGTCATTGGTGTTGTTGAACTTGAAAGTATAACTTTTAATTCATCTACACTTTTAGGCATCATATCTATTATTTTTACAATATCTTTGTCTTTAAGCCTTCTTATTTCAAGTTTCGCAAGTTCTTCACCCAAGGATTTTGCATTTTTTTCAGATATTTTTGAAAATTCCTTGGCATGCTCAAGAGCAAGCTTCTGCTCATAAGTATAATCTTTTCTTTTTCCAATAAGTCCTTTTACCTCAACAATAGGTATTGGTTTTTCATTTAACACTTCGAATGATGTCATTTTTGTATCACCTCTTAACTAAATGCACTGGAAGTGAAATTATTGTTTTTTTCATGTTATAATCTTTCACTTCAATTTCATACGCCTTTCCTTTTTTTCCCATAATTACGCCTACTTTGCCAAAGAATCTTCTGAAAGGCATTCCTGTCTGTACAGAAGGTTCAGGCTTGATAAGCACTTTGTCTCCAACATTAAATGTCTGAACATGTTTTGTTATTGACACTTTGCCCTTTTCTCTGTAATTCTTGCTTAGCTTGTGTCTTGTATTCTGTCTTCCCCCTTTTGCTCTTTTAACCATTTTTCTTCACCAATAAACTTAACTCTATTATTATCGTTGTTATGTTTAATATTAAAAACACAATGTTTTTAAAAGGTTTTGGATGTGGGCATATGAAACTTACCATACTGATTTTTAACGTCTGTTTATCAGCTTAGTTTAACATATTTTTATAAACTTTATCCAAGTATAATTGATTATGAGTAGTGAAGATATTTTTAGGAATATGGATGTTAGTACATTGCAGGAAAGTTACACTAAGCTTCTTCTGGAAGATAAGTATAAGGAAATCAAAAAACTGGAAACACTTACAGGAAACAAAATGTCAGAACAGGCTGTACTCAACGCCTACAATGAACTATTTAAAAAAACCTACTCTTTTGAACAAGTTTTCAGGATTGCTAGATTCACAAAGCAATATCTTCCCACAGGAGATTTAGAAACAAACGTAATCGAATGCATAACCAATGAACTTTCATTTTTTGGGAATACTAAAAGCGCTAAAAAATACATGAAACTTCTTGGGAAAAAAATTGAACTCCCACTTGAAGAAATAGCAGAAAAAAGTTATTCAAGAATGCGTCGCCGTGATGGGGTAGACATCAAAAAATTAAGAGAAATAAGAAAATTTACAGGCATGGAACCTGATGAAAAAATTGTTGAAGAGATATTTTATGATACTTTGGAGAATGATAGAACATTTTCTTTTAAGAAGAATGGAGGGAAACAAATAAATGCTCAAAACTTTGAAAAATTAAGGAAATTTTTCGGAAGAAATCCAAGCGAAGAAACAATACAGAAAGCATATGATGCCCATTTGTCCTACATTTGGGGACTTTCTGGTATTTCTTTAGAAGGTAGACTTAGAAACATCAGTGATATGAAGAAGCTGACAAGACAAAAACCAAAAATAAGTGAAAACACGATTCAGAAACTATATGAGCGTATTATATTTGAGGATAATTACAGATTTGGGGATAACAAATATGAGTGTAGGCCACTTGGGGAAGGGTTTTATGGATACCAGAATAGAATCAGTACGCTTAGACATATAAAAGACGTTCTTGAAGTTAACCCTTCAGACGAATTAGTATCTGATTATTTACATCTGCAGGCATACGGTTCAATAGAGAGAAATGGCAAATCCTATTATGAGGCCTATTTACGTCCTTACAACATGATTGAGTTTATTGAGTTTGCAGGAGTCATACCCGATGCTGAAACTAGTAACGCGTTCTTCAAAAGGTGCATTGCTGAAGAAAAGTTGGATGCGGATTTTATACTTTTAACTTTCGCTGATTTTTATCAAAAAACCAATATAAAGCCGGACAACGCACTGCTTAATTCGCTTTATGTGCAACTTATTGGAGCAGGAAAAATCAATGAGGTTAAGTTCTTTAGCAAATTATTTTCAAAGTAATTATTTCTTAATTCTTTGGCAATCTCTACATATAATCTTAAGTTCTCCTTTTTCTTTGACATAAGTGCCTACTATTTTATCTAAGAATGTTTTTTCAATTTTCTTCCCACATTTTGAACACTTATCAGCCATACTTATTCACAACTCCAATCCATTCCAACTTTCGAAAGCTTCGCATTCAAAAGTTTCCTCCCGCATTTCGAACATTTACTCATCATTATCACATCATATTCTCAAATTGTTTCATGTTTTTAATACCCATTTTCTTCATCATTCTTTTTAGATTTCCGCCACTCATAGTCTTCATTACTTTTTTCATCTGCCTGTATTTCTTGATTAATTCTCTCACTTCAGCAACGCTTGTTCCTGAACCCTTTGCAATTCTTTCAATTCTTGTTTTTGTAAGAACATCCGGCTCTTCTAATTCTTCAAGAGTCATGCTGTTCATAATATAATTAAACTTCTTTAATTCGCCTTCCTGCATGTTAAGGGCGTCCTTTGGTATTTTCATACCCCCAATTCCAGGTATAAGATTCATTATGCCTGAAAGAGGCCCCATCTTATTCATTGCTTTAAGCTGTTCATTTAAGTCAAGAAGGCTGAATTTTCCATTAAGCATTTTCCTGCCAAGTTCCTCAAGTTTTTTTTCATCTCCTTCAGTAGCTTCCTTAACTTTTTCAAGAAGAGTTTCCATATCACCCATGCCGAGCATTCTCGAAACAAATCTTTTTGGTTCAAATTCTTCAAGAGCTTCAGATTTTTCCCCAACACCTATGAATTTAACAGGCGTTTTTGTTATTGCACAGGCAGACAATGCCCCGCCCCCTTTTGCAGTTGTGTCCATTTTGGTTAAAATAACTCCTGTAACACCAACTGCTTTGTGGAAGTTTTCAGCCTGAATTTTAGCATTTTGCCCAATGTCTCCTGAGAGAACTAGAATCCTTTCATTGCTTTTTATCTCCTTATCAACTTCTTTAAGTTCTTTTTCAAGCTGTTTATCAAGTGCATTTCTTCCAGCAGTATCTATAATTATTACATCATATTTTTCAATTGCTTTTTTGTGTTTCTTAATAACATCAACAGGTTTCTTTGCAGTTTTATCAATAAAAGTGTCAACTTTTATTGCTTTTCCCAATTGTTCAATCTGCTCCTGCGCAGCTGGACGCCATGTATCAGTTCCAGCCATGCACACTTTGTATCCGCGTTTTGTAAAGAACTTAGCAAGCTTTGAACATGTTGTTGTTTTTCCAGAGCCATAAAGTCCAATCAGCATTATTTTGAAAGGCTTTTTCTCAATTTTTATTTTGTGTCCTTCATCACCTAAAAGATTTGCAAGTTCAGTATAAAGCAGTTTAACTAAATATTCTCTTTTTGACAAGCCCTTGGGAACATCTTCTTCAAGAAGTTTTTTCTTAATTCTATTAGTCAGTTCAAAGACTAATTTAATGTCTACATCAGCGCTGATAAGAGCACGCTGTATGTCTTTAACAATCTCATTAATCTGGTTTTTATCCAGAACAGCATATCTTATTGCTTTCTGTATTGTATCTTTCAGTGATGAACCAAGATTTTCTAATACCATTTTGCTTCTATTTCTGCTTATTTTCAGGTTTTTAAATCATTTGTTTTTACAAACCAATAGCATCAAAACCTTTATAAATACGTTTTAGATTATTCTTTTCAGCGGTCATACCAAAAAGGGCATATCCGTTCCCATTCCGAACACGGTAATCAAGCCTTTTTGGGTTGTTGCCGGTACTGCGCAAGCGCGGGAAAGCAACAAACTGCCCTTTAAATTTTATAATAACATTTATATATGAAAGATTTTCTATGTAAAATTAGTCACGGACAATTCGGTTGGCTCTGAAACAGCTGGCAAATAAAACCTCTGTACCTTGACGCCCAATATTACGATGGGACTGGACTACACCTTCCATTGTGATGTCAAATACAAGTTAATTTATGTGTCTGAGAGTAGCATGCAACATCCCATGTGTTGTTTGTGGGCAAACGATATTTATCGGATGTTTTGTCTCTCAACCGAGTCCAGTGTGCAGGTGATGTTATGGTATGTGTAAAGTTAAATAAGGGTGTATGCAATATTGACAAAAAAACATGCAGACAGTCTTATGAAACAAAGATGGGGATTAAAAAGTGCAAAAAACTTTCAGCATCTAAACAAGGGTTAAGAGTAAGGCTGAAAAAAAAGCTTTCTAAAAAATCTAAAAAACCTGTAAAAAGAAAATAATTTTTGTTTAGCCTACACACATACTTCTCTTAAATGAAGAAAAAAACATTTTTTGTAAGTTTTTTAACTGTTTCTGTTGTTAATTTTAGTATAATGAACTCAAAAGAAAAACTGGAAACCTTGGCATTGGGCGACAAACCTTTTGAAATAAAGGTATGTCCTGCATCAAAACGCATAAAACATCTTGAAACTGAATTAAAACCCGTTTATTACTGCAGGCCACTTATGGATATTCCCGGATGCGATGGGATGATTATTTACAACAATGACAATGGTAAAGAATTCTGCCCGCATATTTGGAAATATTTGAAAGAAGGTTTTCCAAATATAAAAGTTGTAGTTTAATAAAGTCAACAAAAAGCTTTATTAAACTATACCCGTTAAAATAAGATTAGATACAGCGGGTGAGGTTATTAAAATGGTTTTTGGAAAAATAAAAAAATTCCTTTCTGATGAAGAAGAAACTACATATGTTGCAACTAAAAAAGGTGACTTTATTGAACTTTCCCCTGAAATGGGAAGGGATGCAACTGCAAATATAATGTTTAAGTATTACATACTTAAGGATTTTTCAGATATTAAATCAATAATCTCAGGTTTAAGAGAAGGACATACAATTGCATTAATGAAAATAAATCAGCTTAAAACAAAAGACATCAGTGAACTTAGGAGGGCAATTGCAAAAATAAAGAAAACCTGCGAAGCAATGGGAGGCTCTTTAATTGGTGTGGATGAGAACTGGGTTGTTGCTACTCCTTCTTATGTAAAGGTTGACAAAGGAGAGATACTTCCTGACAATGCCTCTGGCATGGACGATTAACCATAACTTTTATAACACTATTACTCTGCTTAATATTCTTATGAAAGTAGAGGGTGCAGTTTATACTTTGGAAGATTCACAAGCAGTTATAACCGGACTTGGAAGAAATGAGAATATTATAAAATCCTTGAACAATCTTGAAGGTTATGATATTGATGAGGATTTTGACTTATTTAAAAGTGTTAGAATACATGATGCCGGCGATTTTAACAGTATTCCTAGTACTAATAAAAACAAATTCAATATCTTCATCGGAAAAAATCATCTTTCAACATATTCATTTATTAAGTCATTTAACAGCACTGATTTTGGAGTGGTATGGTTTGACGCCCATTCTGACTTAAAAGAACAGCATCCGGGCACCTTTGGGGTAGCAATGTCCAATACAACAGTTTTAAGAAGACTTCTTGATTTTTTCCCAAAAGAAAATATTGTTCTTTTTGGAATACGCTCCTGTTCAAAGGAAGAAGCTAATTTTATAAAAAATAATAATTTAAAAGTCGCTTATGATGAAGAACAGCTTAAAGAGTTTCTCAAAACAAAATCAAAGTGGTATTTATCAATTGACATTGATATTCTTGACCCTGTGTTTGCGCCAGAAGTGGATTATCCAGAACCCGACGGCTATTCCCATTTTGAAATTATTGAGGTTTTAAAATCAATATTTGAGAGTACAGATGTATTTGCAGTGGATATGGTTGAAGTGATGTCCAAATCCCCTGATTTGACTTCACTGCACGCATCAAAAATAATACATAAATGCCTAACATTTAAGTTTAAAGATTAAGCTTTTCTTCTTGTTTTGATATACTTTTCAAGCAAGGTGACATGATGTTCAATGTTCACATAATTTCCTGCTGTTGTTAAAATCTCTGTTGGTTTTGCCTTGAGTATATTTGATGCATATTTTGTGCCGTTAACTTTTATATATGCAATTAGAAGAGATCCAGCATTCTCTGCTTCTTCACGTGTAATGTTTAAAAGAACATCATCTATTCTTTTGTTTAGATCACCCTTATCCGCTTTTTCTTTTTTATTGCTGTTGGCAGTGACTGACTCAAGCATATTTTCAAATATAATTGGGTCACCCATCCCTATGTCCTCAATATTGTTATTTTCCATTTTATTCATCTCTTTTTAAGGTTTTTATCATACTATTGTATGCTTTAAATACTTTTTGTATGTTGCCTGAAATAAATTGAAACCTTTTTATTAGTTAATACAATAAACTACAATATGCTGGATATGGACTTATACAGGAAAGCCATGGCTGCCGGACTTGATGTTTCACAGCTTAAAAGAGATTATGAAAATCAAATACAAAAAATAACTTATGCGTTCCCAAAAGAGTCAGCAAAAAGAATAACAGAAGGGCTTACATTTGAGAAGTTTGTTCTTAATGCAATCAATAAATCAGGACCTAAAACATAATTTATTTATAATGTGAATTTTATGTTAATACTTGGAGGTGGATGTTAGTTGAGTTTTTTAAAGTGGGCTAATTCAAAAGTTAAGAAACTGAATTGGACAGACATGGCACTGGTAAAGTTAAGTGTTGCGGGTTTTAGTCTTATGATAGCAAAACTTTGGATGCCTTTGCTTAGTTTGGACTGGTATTGGTATGCCCTTATCTTTGCACTGGCAGCTATAAAACCAATGGCAAAAGCACTTGGCAAATAAAACATTTTATTTTTATTATTTTGTATCCTTCTTATTTAGATGTATTTAAAAAACAAAAGTAATAAATACAAATCCAGTCTTATTCTTTATCAGGTGGTTATTTTGGCTAAATCAGAAAAATCAGACGAAGAGGTTATTATTGAAAAAATTTCAAGGATAATATCTGGCGTAGTTGAGAAAGAGCAGAAAACAATAGAAGATTTTATGGAAATAATGAATGGAAGAGAGGCAAACATAAGCTTCAAGCTTGACGGCGTCAAATTTACCTTTGGAAAAACTGAACTTTCCCTTTCTGGAAATGCAGACTTTACAATAGCAACAAGAAAAAAAAGAGGCAAGTAAATGTTAGCAAAACTGGCAGGTATGCACTTAAAGAGCGCAAGAGGAGAAATCAGCATAAACATAGATGGAAATGATTTGCTCTCTGTTGAGCTTCTTGGGAAGGAAACAAGAATAAGGATGAAAAGCATACTGTCCAGCATTGAGTTTGCAAGCCATGTCGGGCTTTCAAGAGGGTTAAGACTGATGAATTCACTTAGGGATTTGGGGTTTGAGGTTAAATTACTATGAAATCAAAGCTTATCGGGGGCATAATAATTTTCCTTGCAGTGCTTCCTTTTGTAGGTGTACGATTTGCACAAAAAGGGGGCTGGAGCGACGATTTTCTTTCAGAATATGAACCAAGACTTGAAACATCAATAGATATATTAAATGCACTTGACAGACATTCCATGAGTTTTCTTGTTGATAAGGAATCTCTTGCAATATTTGCAAACAGCAGATATAGTGAAGAAGGCTATTTTAAATGCGCTGAAAATAACACCATGGGTAGAGAATTAATATGCACGTCAAAAGCTCTTGAAATACTTTATAATCTAAATCAGATGAACAGGATAACTCTTTCAAGAAAAGAACAGATTGTAAGGTATGCAAATCTGGTATATGAACAAAATTCAAATAAAGGGTGGTTTGGTCCTGAACAGGTTAACAGTTATGTTATGATTTACAAATATCTCAATGAAACCCTTCCATCAAAAGAAAGTATTGAGTCAACACTCCAAAAAAGTCTTGCATCAGACAATGGTTATGCTTCCTTTCAGGATCCTCTTGTGGGGGATATAAAAAGCACTTATTTTGCTGTTAAAATTATGGAACAGCTTTCATATAACTTTACTGATTCAAGAACTGCATATCTTGATTTTATATCACCTAGAATATCTTCTTTGGAAATTGGGGAGCTTGTAAATGCTTATTCAATACTTGATATTTTAAAAGTTCCTGCTGATGTTTCACTTAAGAATAAAATGTCATGCATATTTACTTTTTTCAATCCTTTTACAACAACATCATCAAAGGCAGTCTGCCTTGAACTTCTTAGTACAGGAGGCATTAATGTATTCGTTCCTGTTGTGATGCTTGTTGTACTTGGAATAATATTGATGTATTTATGAAAGCAGTTGTATTTGATATGGACGGCACTCTTGTAGACAGTATAGAGGCCCATTCACGAGCGACAACATATGTTATTGAAAAAATCTCTAAAGAATTGGGTTATCAAAAACCAAAAGGTTACGACAGAGTTATTTACAGATGTTTCGGTAAGGATTACCGTACAATAATAAAAGAACATGTTTTCCCAGAGATCAGCAACATAGATAATAAAAAATATGAAAAATTGAGAAACAGACATTTAATAAAACACAATTTGAGTTATATTAAAAAATTAAGAGGCGCTAAGTCAGTTTTGAAATATCTTAATAAAATGGAAATTAAAACTGCTGTAGCATCTTCTTCATCAAGAGCAGAGATAGACGCATTCCTAAAAAAAACTATGCTAAAGAAATATATACATAAAATAATAGGGAGAGACGAAGTTGAACATGCAAAACCAAGTCCTGATATGATCCTTCTTGCATGCAGGAAACTTTACACATCACCGGAAGATGCTGTTTATGTTGGTGATTCAGAATATGATGCTGTTGCATGCAGAAAAGCGAGCATTAGATTCATAGCAGTAACAACAGGACAATTAAGTGCGTTGAAAGCAAGAACATATACAAAAGATGTTTTTGAAAATCTTTTCCAGGTAAAAAACTACTTTAAATCATTCTTCTGATTCAAGAATGCTAACTGCTTTCCATACCTGTGTCCTTGCATAAACTGGAAGATTTGTATCATTTGCAATAGAATCAATTATGAGAAGTGCTGAATCAATTTTTATATCCTTATCTTTGTTGCTTTGCAGTTCCTGTTTCACGTTTGTTATTAATGCTTTAATGTTTTTAGGTATTGTTTTGTCATTGTAAAGCTCGTCTAAAATTTCAACTGCCTCATCAATCTTTTCAGAAGCCATTTTAACCACCTTTAAGGGATTTTTGAAGCTCAATAAGTTTTGTATTGAATTTTTCTATCTGTTTGTCAACTACCGAAACTCTTAGAGCCACAGTCTCTTTTTTTTCATCAAGTTCTTTTTTTATTTTTTCAATATCTTTTTTTATCATTATAGTTCCAACCATCTGATAAACTTCACTACCTTCGCTTTTTGAGATTTCTTCTAAAGCATTTTCTACCTCATTAAGCTGAATCTGTAAGTTCTGTTTCTGCATCATAAGAATTTGTACCTGTTGCTGAGTCTGCTGGAACTGCATGATTGTATTTTTTTCTTTATCATCTTTCATTCTATCATCTTCTCTGTTTTTTTTACTGCTTCAATCAAGCGTAGCTGTGAACTTATAAGGGCTTTGGCTGTTGTTATTTCTTCTGCCTTTATCTCTATTTTAAGTTTTTCTTTGTCAAGTCTTATCTTTGCCTTTCCCTTTTTTATATCAGATATTTCCGGATAAAGGCATTGGTAATATCTTTCAGCTTCACCTTTGTTTTCAAATTCAATTATTGTTCCAATTGAAAATTTCATCTTGCCTTTAGTTTTTTAACTATGGTTGGTTTTTCCTTGAATAATATTTTAGAACCACAGTATACGCATCTAACTCTGCGAAGTATATCCTCTTTTTCAATCACTCTTCCGCAATTTAAGCATTTATATTCTGACATTTTTTATCACTCCGGCAGATATGCTTTTCCTGCAAATTTAACACTGCATTTTCTGCATTCATAAAGTCCAACACTGATTCTCTTAACTGAGGACTTTCTGCATTTAGGACAATTATGTTTTGATTTCTGTAATCTTTCAATTTCATTTACTCTTTTTCTTAACTTTATTCCGTATCTCGCACCGTATCTTTTTGCTGAACTTTTCTTTGTTTTTTTTACTGCATTAGTCATTTTTGAAACCACTCCATGTATATTTATATATGTTTGCAATAAATGGGGTTGCCCGGATTTGAACCGGGATCTCAGGGTCCCAAACCCCGGATCCTAACCAAGTTAGACTACAACCCCATGTAATTTCTGTTGAAGACAAGTTGATTTATAAATATTGTGATTAGCTTTGTTTATTTTTTAATTTTAAAAATCCCTAAAAACCCTAAAAAAATAAAACAACAAAAAATAAAATTGAAGGGTTTCCCCTTCTTCCCTCCGGTGAATAATTATATTAATGTCGGTATTTTTATAGTTTTCTATTAGGAAAATAAGCGCTAAATCAGTTCGGGAAATGTTATACTGCTGAATTTATATATTTTTGAACTGAGAAACTTCATCAAGTTCAATATGTCCGAGGAAAAGCATTCTGCAACAGTATCTGTTAAGTCCCAATTCATCAAGAACTTTTTTTCTCTCCTCACCTTTTTCAACTTTTTCAACGTATTTTTCCCAAAGATGGGAAACTGGTTTTCCGCATGTAAAACATCTCATTGGTATTATCATTTTTTAATCACCTTTTACTTGTCTGCCTCATACTTCTTGCTGAAGAACGGTAGGGTTTCTGAGGCTCGGTTCTCCTTGTATCTGCTACAAGCATGTGTTTATCATAATTAAAATACTTTTCCTTAAGTTCTTTGCTTCCAGTGTGTTCAATAAGCAGTTTAGCAACAACTATTCTTGCTGCATCAGCCTGTGATTCACTACCCCCACCTTTTACAGTAACAGTGATATTCACTTTTTTTGCAATACTGTCTCCTGCAATTATAAGAGGCTCTTTTATTTTTTCTCTTGAAATCTCTGAACCGTAATTATTAATATTAATTTTATTGATTCTTACTACTCCAGTACCTTCTGTAATATAGCCTCTTGCTATTGAGGTTTTCCTCTTACCACTTACAACAATATTTTTTTTGTCTACCATTTTGAACCCAGCCATTTAGATAATTCACCAACAGTGATATATTTTATAGTTTTAAGTTTTGTCATATTTGCCTTTTGAAATGATTCCATTTTCTCAGACTTAAACTCTTCAGGGATTCCAATATAAGTCTTTATTTTTTTGAACGCTTCCCTTCCTTTTGCAGATTTGTATCCAATCATGCCTCTTATTGCTCTTTTCATAAGTCTGTCAGCTTTTCTTGGAAATTTAGGACCATGATGAGGTTCTCCTCTTATCCTCCTCTGATGATATTTCTGGAAAATCTGTTCTTTTCTTCCAGTTATTATTGCTTTTTCAGAATTAACTACCCTTACTGTTTCGCCTTCAAGCGCAAGCTTTGCAACTTTTGCAGCAAGCCTTCCCATAACCTGATTTTCAGCATTTATGACTTTCATTTTACCCGATTATCCTTAATTTTTTTGCTTTTGGATTTTCTTTAACAAGAGTCTCAATTTTTAAAGCCTTTCCATCTGCATCCTTTATTTTCTTTTCAGCAGAAGCAGAAAACTGCCACGCAGCAACATTTATTGCATGCTTGAGGCTTCCTGAAGAAAGAACCTTTCCAGGAACAACAACTGTTTCACCCTTCTCAGTAAACCTGTTTATATGTGAAATATTTACCTGTCTTCTTTGTCTTCTTGGTTTCATCAAATCTTCAGCTATTCTTTTCCAGAATTTGGTTTTTGTTTTGTTAAGTTCTGAAACAAGCTTCCTAAGATTCACATCAGTAGGTCCAGTTCTCTTTACCATTATTACTTTTCTAATTACAAGATGGTTTATAAAACTTACTATAAGAACCCTTATTTTCCTCTTTGGTGGCTATAAAGACTTTTTATCTTTTCAATATCATCAACTTCCGACACATCCTTTTCATATCTTATCTGGAGCAGTTTTGGGAACCTTAAAGCATATCCTGATTCATATGTCGGCGACTCCTGTATTTCTTCATAACCTACTTCAACAACAATCTTAGGAATTATGTCCACATGGGTTCCTTTTTCTCTTATTATATAAGGTTTCAGTTCTTTTGTAAGTTTTTTGAAGTTCTCATCAGTGAGTCCGGTACCCATTTTCCCTATTCTTTTAAATTCATCTTGTTTTCTGCATGAAATATCAAATGAAGCAAGCCACTGAGCTCTTTTTCCTTTCCCCCAGTCAGCACCTGTTATTGCTAAATCCAGTGGTTCCATTGCAGGTTTTAATTTTACCCAATACCCTACTCTTAGTCCAGGCTCATAAATTGAATTTAAGTTCTTGCCCATAATCCCTTCATTACCAAGTGCGAGAGACTCCATAAAAAACTTCCTGACTTCTTTTTCATCAGAACTTATAATTCTCTTTGCAATGACAAACCGGTTTTTTTCCTGAGTTATATTCTCTTCAATTAACTTTATTCTTTCTTTAAGCGGAGTCTTCAAAAGACTTTTTCCATTAATCATAAGGACATCAAAAACATTAACTATAACAGGTATCTCCTTTACTATTTTTTTAATATCATACTTCCTCTTAATCCTCTGCGAGATTTTCTGAAACGGAAGCCATCTGCCCGTCTTAGGCTCAATCCCTATTACCTCACTGTCCATTATACACCTGCTGTCTTTGATATATTTGTTTGAATACTCAACAACGTCAGGAAATTGCTTTGTTACATCTTCAAGCCTTCGTGTAAATAACTTAACTTTATCGCCTTTTTTGTGTATTAAAACCCTAAAACCATCATATTTATACTCTAAATCAGCAGGTTCTCCTGTTCTTTTAAAAAGCTCTTCAATACTTTCAACCCTCTGTGCAAGAAGCACTTTGGAAGGTTTAAAAAGTTCCAGCTTAATGCTTTCAAGCCCTTTATCACCTTCCAACTTTGCAATTTCTGCAACCCCCCCATAATCATTTAGTATATTTTCAGCATTCTCAACTTTTTTTGAATCAACATTAAATGCTCCTGCAATAGCATCCCTTACAATTCCTTCTCCAACCCCCATCCTTGTTGTTCCTATGACAAGCCTTGCTATATGTTTTGCCTCAACAGGCGATGCATTTGCAAGAAGCTTTTTTATTATACTTATTTTTTTATCAACAGTTCCTTTGCCTTCAAAATCAGCTATTTTTTTAATATCTTCAAATACATCTGAGATACTAAGCTTTTTTGAGAACAGTGTGGCCTGTTTTTTATCCTTAAGAACCTGTTCAGCAACAGCACCTAAATCTCCTGTTTTTTTAAAAATCTTAACAATTTCCTTTTCGCTTCTTCCAGAGGTTGATGCTATCGCTTTAATCATAATTTTATCTGCAATGCCTATTTTTTTCCTGCTGTACGAAGGGTAAACATTTCCTAAAACCATAAGAACTACAGGTCTTAGATTTTCTTTTGATGCAGATTTAATGAATTCAGTAATAAGAGAAGTCTGCTCAAGTCTTTTGCTTGTTGATTCTAACTTTTCATTCAATTCGGCAAGTTTTAAATAATCCATATGAGGATATAATATTTGTATTAACTATATAAATTTTCATAAAGGTGGATATTTGATGGATGTTTTCAAGGCAATAAAAACAAGGCGTTCTGTCAGAAGGTTTATTTCAAAAATGGTTCCTGAAAAAGAACTTGTTCAGGTTCTTGAATCTGCAAGGTGGGCCCCTTCTGCAGGTAATGTTCAGGACGGGATATTTATTATTATAAGAAATTCAAAGCAGAAGGAAGAAATTGCAAAAGCATGTATGGAACAGCATTGGATGTCAAAAGCACCCATACTCATTGCAGTTTGCTCTTCATTTAAAAGATTAGGGATATTATACGGCAAAGAAGGTTTGGAAAAATATACTTACATGGATTGTTCAGCAGCGATACAGAATATGATGCTTGCAGCGCATAACCTTGGACTTGCTACATGTTGGGTTGGGGGAATGTTTGACCATGAAAAGATAAACCGGATATTGGATATACCTTCTGATGAAGCTAAGGTTATAAGCATAATTGCGCTTGGCTATCCTGCTGAAAAACCTCCCGCACCAATAAGAAAGGATTTAAGGGAAATGGTTTTCTTTGATGAATATTTCTCAAAACTTAAGAAAAAACCTAAAATTTACAAATAGAACAATAATTTTAAATTAATTGTTTAATTAAATGCTTGATATGAATATTGGGGATTTAGTTAAAAACTTTGAAGATGCTAAACAAAAAATTGAACAGATACTAAAACCAAATATGGTATTGCCCATATTTCAGGTTGAAGAAATGGACACAGAACACATTGTTGGAGACGGATTTTTTTATGCTCCTTACAATAAGTTGTTATTGAAATTTCTTATGTCTGGATTTGATACAGAAGCGACTCCTGAAGAATTATTAGAAGCATATAAGATATTTAGAAGTAAAGAAACAACAATGGAAGAAGCATTAATACATGCTACTCAAAGATTAAATGAATGGTATAAAAATCTGACTTATCTAAAAAAATAGAAAAAACTTTTGAAATGTCATTAGAATTTCGAAAGTATGATTAAAAAAGAAAAAAACTTTTAGAAACTAGGTTTCTGAAAATTAATAAAAATAAAAGAAAAAGATGCTTAAATAAGCATCCTAATTCCAAGTTCCTCGCTGACTTCAGCAGCGCGCTTCTTCTGTTCTGTATGTGTTGTTGGACCAAGAATAAAAGGAGAGCGTACTCCGGTTATTATTGTCATAACTCTTATTCTTCCAGCCATTTCTTCTGCAATTCTGGCACCCCATATTACTTGTGCATCTGCATCAAGAGTGCCTGAAACAGTTTCTCCTATTTTACTGACTTCTTCAAGAGTCATGTCCGGACCACCTGTTATATGGAGAAGAGCCCCATGTGCGCCTTTGTAATCAACATCAAGCAAAGGATTATTCAAAGCTTTTGAAACAGCTTCTTCAACTCTTCTTTCGCTGTCAGATTCCCCAACGCCTATAACAGAAACTCCACCTTCTTTCATTGTTGCCTTAACATCCGCAAAGTCCAGATTTACTAAACTAGGCACAGCTATTGTTTCAACAATCCCTTTTATCATTGTTGCAACAAGTTCATTCGCAACTGAAAAAGCCTGCTGTATTGGAAGATTCCCTGCTAAGTCAATAAGACGATTGTTGTCAATAACTATTACAGTATCTGCAACCTGTCTTAATTTTTGAAGTCCCCATTCTGCTTTGTCTATTCTTGCCCTTTCCAACTTGAAAGGCATAGTGACTACCCCGATAACAATAGCACCCGCATCTTTAGCCACACTAGCTACTTCAGCAGCTGAACCAGTACCAGTGCCTCCACCAAGCCCTGCCATAAGGAAAAGCATATCTGTTCCTTTAAGCATCTCTTTTATTTCCTGAAGACTTTCTCTTGCAGCTTCTGAACCTTTTTCAGGGAAACCCCCGCATCCAAGTCCTCTGCATAAATCTTTTCCAATAAGCAGTTTTTTATCTGCTTCTCTTGCCTCAAGGTGCTGTGTATCTGTATTGACTGCAACTATTTCAGCCCCTCTTACACCTTTTCTGTAGAGCCAGTCAGCCATATTGTTTCCAGCTCCGCCTGCACCTATTACTTTTATCTTTGCCTGTCCGGCTAGTCCTTCTTCCCAGTTTATATTCTCGGAAGCTTTCAATGCATCTTTTATGATAAAGTCCATTTCTTTCCACCTTTTACCGAAACAATTAAATATTTGAGTTGTTTATGTTCGGTTTAGAACGAATAGAAAGTTAAGAAACCCATTAGTAGTTCAACATAAGCCCAGTACAACCCAATATTCTTATATTCTTCACTCACTTATATATTTTTTGATAAGATTAAACCGTTAATTTAAAGTTCAGAGAATAAATTAAAAATTTCTTAAAGTTTGTCGCTAAGTTCTTTGTTTTCCTTAAGTTGTTTTTCCCATTTGCCAGCTACACCAAAGGCCATACAAATATCCCTTAATAAGCATACACTCATAAAACCGCAAAGTGAACCTATTAAAATCTCAGAATTTTCCAGTGCATTATTGTTTGTATTTGATAAGTAACTTGTTAACATTGTACCCATAAATCCCGCATTAATACTAATCCTTGCAAGATATCTTAAATACTCATTGTCATGGAAAACAGCTTTGTTTATTTTATTTCTTTCATCTACATACTCTTTTACTCCACTAAGTTTATTATTTATGCTTTGCAAATAAGATGGTACCATTATATAAAAAAGAAAAGTCAATATTTATAAAATTATTTCATCAGCATAATAAGAATTAAATATACTATACTTCTTACTTTATCCATGGAATTCAAATCTGGAGAAAGAGTTCTCCTGGAAACTAAAAAAGGAAATTTTGAAGGACTGGTTCTGCCTCGTTCTGAGTTTTCTGACAAGGGATATATTATGCTTAAACTTGACAATGGTTATAATATAGGCATAAAGCTTTCAAATATAATAAAATCAAAAAAATTAGGAAAAGCAGTAAAACTGGAATCTTTCCAGAGTTTTAAAGTAAAGCACAGCAAAAATCTTCCTGATGTTTCCATGATAGCAACTGGAGGAACAATTGGTGCAAGAGTGGACTACACTACTGGCGGAGTTTATATGTCTGTAAAACCAGAAGAACTGCTTTTTACAGTGCCGGAACTTGCTGACATCATAAATCTCAAAAAAATTTCATCTCCTTTTGCAATAGCAAGCGAGGATATGACTCCTGATGAATGGGCGGTTCTTGCAAAAGAAACTGCAAAGGAACTTAATTCAGGTTCAAGAGGAGTTATAATCACACATGGAACAGATACTCTCCATTATACAAGTGCAGCACTTTCGTTCATGCTTAAAAATCTTTCAAAACCTGTTGCAATAGTCGGAGCGCAGAGAAGTCCTGACAGAGGTTCATTTGATGGAGCAATGAACCTTTTATGTGCAGGACATTATACAAAATCTGATTTAGGAGAAGTTGCTGTTGTTATGCATGCTGAAACAGATGATTCCTACTGCTTTGCAATACAGGGAACAAAAGTAAGAAAAATGCATTCATCCATGAGAAATGCTTTCCGTCCAGTAAATGATTTGCCTCTTGCTAAAATATGGACTGATGGAAAAATGGAAGTTGTTGATAAAAACCACACTAAGTTCAGGGATGAAAAAGTAAAGGCAGATGTTAAATTTGAAAAAAAAGTTTCTCTACTTAAGGTTTTCCCTGGGAGCAGTCCTGAAATACTCAGTCATTATCTTGAATCAGGATATAAAGGGGTTGTAATTGAGGCAACTGCATTTGGACATGTTCCAACAGAAACACTGAAAAGAAAAGCTTCGTGGATACCAATTATTAAGAAAGCATCAAAAGATATGTTTATAGGGATAACAGGACAGACCATCTACGGAAGAACAAATCCTTATGTTTACAGAAACTTAAGAGTTCTTGCAAACGCAGGTGCTGTTCATCTTGAAGACATGCTTCCTGAAACAGCTTATGTAAAGCTTGGCTGGGTGATGGGGCACGAACAGGAACACAGCAATATAAAAAATATGATGCTTACAAACATGGCTGGAGAGATTACAAAGAGAACTCTTTACAGCACATTTTTGGAGTGATAAATTTAAAAGTCAGAATGAATAAAAAACAGAAAAAAGGTGAAAGAAATGGATTATAAAAGATTGGGTTTAAAAGTCGGACTTGAAATTCACCAGCAGCTGGATACTCATAAACTGTTCTGCAACTGTCCTTCAAGAATTGTGAATGAAAAAGGATACAGCACAATAACAAGAAAATTGAGGGCTGTTGCAGGGGAACTTGGGGTTATTGATACAGCCGCAAAGTTTGAACAGCAGAAAGATAAGGTATTCAAATATGAGGTTCACCGAGATGTAAACTGCCTTGTAGATATTGATGAAGAACCCCCTCGTGGCTTGAACATGGATGCCCTTAATATTGCAATGCAGGTTAGTCTTGCAATGAATATGAAACCTGTTGATGAGCTTTATGTTATGAGAAAAACAGTTGTAGACGGGAGCAATACAACCGGATTTCAGAGAACAGCAATGGTTTCAACTGATGGTTTTATAGAAACTTCATTTGGAAAAGTACGCGTAAACCAGATGTGCCTTGAAGAAGATGCAGCAAGAAAACTTTTTGAAACTGAAAACAAAGTTGTGTACTCTCTTGACAGACTAGGCATACCTCTTATTGAATTAAGGACAGAACCTGACATGCATACTCCTGAGCAGGTAAAGGAATGTGCTGAAAAAATAGGCATGTTTATGAGAATGACTGGCAGAGTGAAACGTGGTTTAGGAACAATAAGGCAGGATGTGAATGTTTCAATAAAAGGAGGAAACAGGGTTGAAATCAAAGGAGCACAAGATTTGAGTATGATACCTGAGCTTGTTAAAAATGAATCTGCAAGACAGCTGTCTCTGTTGGATATTTCAAAGAAAATAAAAAAAATTAATCCTGAAATAGTTGATATTACAGATTTGTTAGTTAAAACAGAAGCAAAATTTGTTTTTGATGCTTTAAAAGAAAACAAGAAAGTAAAGGCAATATGTATGAAGGGTTATGCAGGGCTTCTTGGTTTAAAGATACAGGAGCAGAAAACATTCGGAAAAGAATTTGCATATGTTGCAAATCTTTTTGGTTTAAAGGGTGTTATACACTCTGATGAACTTCCCGCTTATGGTATAAAAAGTGAAGAGAAAAAGAAAATTGCTGAAAAGCTTAAATGCACATCAATGGACGCTTTTCTTTTTGTAGTTGGTTATGATAATATTGCTGAAACATGCCTTAAGTCAGTGATCGAAAGAGCGAATCTGTTTGTTAAAGGAGTTCCAAAAGATGTAAGAAAAGCAAATGATGACGGAACTTCATCTTATCTTCGTCCAATGCCAGGAAGTTCAAGAATGTATCCTGAAACTGATTTGCCTCCTGTTGTAATAACAAATGGATTTCTAAAGAACATAAAACTTCCTGAGTCTCCTGAAAAAAAGTTTGAAAGGTTCACTAAATTATACAAACTCAGTCCTGAACAGGCATCCCAGATAATCCATTCAGTTTATTTAATGCAGTTTGAGGAATTTGTACAGCATTACAATAAAATAAAGGCAAGTGTAATTGCAGACGCTTTAATTTCTACGCCAAAAGAACTTAAGAAAAAATATAATCTTGATATAAAGGAAATCAGCGATGATTATTACAATGCGGTTTTTAAACTGGTTCATGAGGGTTGTGTTTCAAAAAAAACAATTGTAGATGTTATTGCAGGTATGTTTGAAACAGGCAAGACAGCAGAAGAAGTTGCAAAGAAAAAAGACTTGTTCTTGCTGGATATGAATGAACTTGAGACAATAGTTAAAGAAACAGTTAAAAAACTTAAAACAGACAAAATAAATGTTATAATGGGGGAAGTCATGAAGCAAACTAAGGGAAAAGCTGATGGAGACATTGTGAAAGAACTTGTCAATAAATACAATGGTGGTAAAAATGGAAACAATTGATGATAAATTTGCAGAAAAAAGAAAAGAAGTTCAGAAAGAACTTGGAGAAAGAAAACCTGACGAGGAACCTCTTGGGGGGTACAGAATACAGCCATTGCCAGGTGAAAGATTACCTGAAATGACTTTTGGAACTGAAGAGCCTGTTGATATTGTAGATGCTAATAAAGAGCCAATAGGAGGTTACAGAATACAGCCATTGCCAGGAGAGAAAAAACCAACAATAACTTTTGGAAAAATTAGATAACCTAATGAAAAATGACTATGTGAAATTTGAAAAAGAAATTAAAGAATCTTACTTTTCAACAAAACCTAATTCCCTCTGTGCCTGGGAGTATTATCTACTTAAAGAATATCTGAGAAACCCTATTGACTGGACAGAGATAATTAAAAGAGTAGAAGAGAATAGTAAAAAATATGAAGGACTGAGAACGTTCAGCAGGGAAATACTGGAAGCACATATGAAGTGGTAAAAATGAAAGAATCATATATTAATAAACCAGAAACGTTATATCTTACTGAAGAAGACAGGAAACTTTGGGATAAAATAATTGCAAGTGTCAAGGATTCAATAGAAGACTTTGATATGAGAAACCAGTTTGATATTAAAATACTCCGCGAATCAATGAAGGTGTAAATATGTCAGAAGAAAAAGATAGTAAATACAAAAGATTTCTTGAAAATAACAAGGAGTTAATTGATAAGAAATTCCTGGAGGCAAACGAAATTAGCGATTTTCCGGATTACGCAAGAAACCATATTGAAGATTTTCCCTTAACCCCGAGAATGCCGGGACAGATGCCCTTATCTAACATGCCCGTAGGGCCTGGGGATTTTGATTTTCCTCCGAAAATACCACAGATCAATGACATAGAAAAAGAATTCATTAAGCTTCTGAAGAACAAAGTAAAGGAAAAACAGATGGCATAAAGTGATAAACATGAGTGAAAAATTTGCTGATGAGATAGAAAAATTAATTGATGAAATTGATAAGAATGCGGAATTGAACAGGAAAATCTATGATATTTCAATAACAATTATGGAAGATTCGGAGATAAGTCCTATGGGAAAGTTTACGGATGATGGCATGACTGTGGGAAGTGGAGTATACAAAAATTTCCTTTAAAACTATTTAAATAACTGTGAAGTTTTATAACACATAATAAAAATGATTAAAAAATTATAAATAAGTGATAGTAAATTTACAGGAAAAATTAGTGAATTGAAATGGAAACTTATGAAATCTTAAAAAAAGAATATTCCGGGAAGCTTCAAAAGTATTCAAAATATATCCCTCCAGAGAAATATTACAAAATAATTAGTTTATGTATGCTTTGCGGAATGAGTAAGGAAGAAATTGACATATGGCTTGATGCAGAATATGATTCCAGGGAAATTGAAGATATAATATCCACCCACTCACAGCAACTTACACTTGAAGAATGGGTTAAAGCAAATTACAGCAAGGATTCAGAAATAACCGAGGAAATGGAAAGAAAATATAATCTTGAATATGTGGAATACGGGGAATAGTTCTAAAACACAACACTTATAAATCAGATAAAAGTCGAATTTTTTATGAAATATGTAAAACCAGCAGTTTCAGTTAAAAAAAAGGAAAGTTCAGATAATGTAAATTTTTATGAAGATGTTGTGTTGTCTAGACTTAGTCCAGCAGGGATATTTGATTATCATCTTGAAAATGCACTTATTGATTCTTTTATGATGGTTGTGCAAAAAGTTAAAGAAAAGCACAATATAGATGATTTTGAGTTTGAATACAACTACAGGGAGAATAAGGATAATTTCAGGGAATTTGTGAAAAAAAATGTAATTAAATTTCTTGATACAGACTTTTTTGATAAAGAGTTTGCTTTTAGCATAAGCAGAGAAACACTTGAAGGCATTGTAATTGATTTTTGTGATTCACAGTGTGGATTGTCAAATGTGTTTAATCCCTTGTTCCATAATGCGGTTTCCTTAGAAAATGAATGTGAACAAAACCATTCAAAAATTCTTGAAATTTTATATGGTGGCAGGGGAAAATCTGAAAACAATAATGCATATTAATTCTGATTCTTTCTTTTTTCAAGTCTTAAATATTCCCCTATATCAGCGACTCTCTTTATTCCAAATTCCCTTATATAACCAAGTCCTACAAATTCATTATCTTTATTTACAACCCTTACCATTTCTCTCAATTCACCTTCTTTTTGTATTATGTCCCTGTTCTGTATATCTCTTCCATAAGTGAACTTCATTAAAGCATCATCTTTTACCTTTACTTTCTTAAGTTTAAGATAATCACCTGCACTTATTGAAGGGTAATATTTGTCTTTAATCATATCCCCTATGTAAATCCCTGCAAAAAAAGGAAACCTTTCTTTTTTCTGAATTGTCTGTATAACCTCCCATGCCTTTTCTGAAACCATGTAAACCTGTTTCTTAGTGAAAGTCACTGCTAAAAGAATATCTTTTGTTTTTACTTCTTCTAAATCAACTTTTTCATATTTCATTCTTTCACCATCTTATTTTTATCAAATTCTGACTTTCAAATGCTTTGCATTTAAAAGTTTTTCACCATTTTTGCAGTAAAAAATCCAGTTCCATGCTTATGAGGATAAAACCGCTTTGCTAAATTCATTGTTTTGTCAAATTTATTGTCAAGAAACTCAGTTTTTGCTTCATCCCCCATGTTTTCCTGTTTCACAAGTTTAAAACCTTTGTCAATAGCATACTGTATAACAGATTCATTTTCCTCAATAGCCATGGAACATGTTGAGTAAACCACAATCCCATTTTTTTTAAGAACTTTATATGCTGTGTCAACAAGTTCTTTCTGAAGCACTGAAAATCTGTTGTATTCTTCTAAATTCAGGGAGTCCATTCTTTTTCTGTCTCTTACCATCATGCCCTCTCCTGAACATGGGGCGTCAAGGAGTATTTTATCAAATTTAAGTCCAAGTTCATCTGCTCTTCTTGCATCCATTCTCAAAGCAACAACATTCTTTACTCCCAGTCTTGAAACATTGGCTTTTAAGCTCTCCATCCTGTCTTTGTTGATTTCAAGAGAAACAATACATCCTTTATTCTTCATAAGTTCAGCCATATGTGTGGTTTTTCCCCCAGGGGATGCAGCCATGTCCAGAACAAGTTCATTTTCATTCGGGTTAAGTTCAAGAACAGGAACTGAACTTATTTCATCCTGTATGAAATAATAACCCATAAGATATTCCGGTGTTGAACTTATGGAATATTTTTCTCTTAAAACTTTAAAAGAATTTTCATTAAATTCTGATTTTTGAAGAACAAAACCTTTTTTCTTTAATCTTTCAGCAATAATGTCCTGCTTTATTTTCAGAGTGTTAATCCTTATTGATTTTACATACTTTCTGCTGAAACTTGCAAGAACCTTGTTGTATTCATCTCCGAACATTTGTTCATAACGCCTTACGATTTCTTCATTCATGCTTATTCTCCAAGAAGGAATTCAACACTTCCATCAAACATCTTTTTAAGGCTTTCAAAAGTCTTCTCTTTTATAAATGCTTCCTCTACAATCTTTGTTTTTTCCATTGCATTCTGCATGTCCTCTCTCCCTGTTTGTTTTATATCAGTGAACTTTCCTGTTTTATTTATTTTTGCTGAATAAACCTCATTTGGTTTTTTTGAGTCCTTAACAATAAACGCTTTTTTTCCAACAATCCACATATATCCCATCTGTTCTCCATGCTTGAATTTTATCTTAAGCGCCTCTGTCCTGTCTTTCTGCTTTTCTTTCATGAACTTTCTGAGTTCAGAAATCAGAGATTCAACTTCATTCCTAGCTTTTCTTATTTCTTCAGAAGTTATCTTTCCGCTTCTGTAATCTTCTTTTATCTTATAAAAATATTCTATTGAGGCAAGGTAAGTTTTTGGCAGAACACCTTCCTTTATTATTTCTTCCTTAAATGCGTCCATCAGCTTTCTTTTCCCTTTTTTAATACCCATGCTTGTTATTGCTTTTTCAACATTTTTTTTCAGGTTTGTTTCTATTGAAACAATATCATGCTTGAATTTTTTCTCCCTCACTTCATCAAACAATTTTGACATTCTCTCAAGATACTCATCAGCCTTTTTCATGTATTTTGCAAGCTCGGACGCAGAAACAGTTTTTTCATCATGCTCAAATCTTTTCCTTGCTTCAAAAATATCCTTAAGCCAGATATAATATTTTTTTTCAAGGATTTTTTCTTTTTTAACCAAAATCCTGTTTACAAGGTTTATGGTTTCTTTATGGTTTGCAGGAGCCATGCCGTACATCATTAAACTTGCCTGAGCAGGATTAATCATAACATACCACAAATCATCTATAGTCATGTCTGTAATCTGGTCTTTAAGTTTTTTAATAAATATGTTTGCGCTTAAGAGGAAATTGTCTATTGCTTCAACAGAAGGCTTTATTTTCCCCATTTTCAAAAGATTTTTCCATGGCATAAAAAGTCCGATATCATGGAATGGAACCCCGTCTCTTATCAATGTAAATATTACTGGATTTGCATCTCTTACAGACTCCCAGAATGAACTGAGCATATATACCTGGACATGAGGCTTTCTTTTTGAACTTGAACCTATTGCAATGCTGTTTATTATTGCAGAAAGCTTTTCTCTTGCTTCGCTTCTCGTCATATCTTTTAAGTCAGTGTCATTTACAATAAATGCAATATCAATGTCTGTTGTTGCTCTGCCCATAACAGCAGAACCATAAAGAACTGCACACACTACATGTTCTCCAAATTTATCAACAACATTTTCAGTTAATTTTTTAGCTGTTTTTATTATTTCATATGTTCCTTCATCATGAATTGATTTTGATGAAGCTATTGTGTTTAAAAGTGATTTTTCTCCTTTTGACATCTGCTCCCAAAGAGAATTAAGGAGGATAACCTCATGTTTCCCAGCAAGTTTAGACATATCTATCCTAAACTTAAGTTCTTCATCTTTTGGAACAAGCATGTCATTTATCAAAAGAATAGTTTTCTTTTTGTTTTTAAGAACAGCAATTAGGTTTTCCCCCATTTTCTTCTTTAACAGTAACACTTCCTTGTCCATAAGAATAATTTATTAAATCTGGATTAATAATTGTTTTCATAAATGAAATCCAAGAAAGAACTTGCTGTGTTCCTTTCAAAATTAAAAACGTTTGAGGTTCCCAAGATGAAATATGAACAGTATTCTACGCCAAGCGAGTTCGCAGCCGATTTTCTTTGGACAGCATATATGAATAATGACTTATACAACAGGAAGGTGATTGATTTAGGATGCGGTACAGGCATACTTTCAATAGGCGCTTCTGTTCTTGGTGCAAAAGTTGATGCTGTTGATATTGATGCTGATGCAATAGAAACTGCAAAAGACAACAGAAAATTTGCTGAAACCCTTTTAAATCAAAAGCTTAATCTCAGATTTTTTGTCAGGGATGTAGCAAAGCTTGACAGTTCTCTTAAGGCAGAGACAGCAATACAGAACCCTCCTTTTGGGACTAAAAACAAGCATATAGACATTATTTTTCTTGAAAAAGCCCTTCAGATAGCTCCTGTTGTTTATTCAATGCATAAACTTGAAACAAGAGGTTATATTGAAAAATACTGTTCTAATAAAGGTGTAAGATGTTCTTTAATCAATACTTACAGGTTCAACCTTAAACCAACCATGAAAGTCCATGAGAAAAAGAACTATGATGTTGCAGTTGGGTTGTGGAAAATTACAACTGTTTAAAGTAAAGATTAAATAATCTAATGGTTTTTATGATATGCAATGATAGACGAGAAAACAGTGGAACATATTGCAAAAGCAAGCCGTCTTGAATTAAGTTCTGACGAAATTAAAAAATTTTCAAAACAGTTTTCAGATATATTGAAGGAATTTGAAGTTATTGACGAGGTTGATACTGGTAAAATAAACCCTTGTTTTCATCCTGTTGAAACAAAAAACGTGATGTCAGAAGACAGAGTAACAGAATGCTTGTCCACTAAACAGGCTCTGAGCATGACAGAACACAAGGAAAACGGATTTTTCAGGGGGCCTAAGATAATATGAATATAATAAACAAAGTTAAGGATTTGGACAGAAAGCTGGACTGTTTTATTACAGTAGATGAGAAATCAAAACCTCTTTGTGAGGGGAAATTGTCAGGATATACTGTTTCTGTAAAAGACTGCTTCTGCACTAATGGCTTGAGAACAACTGCAGGTTCTAAAATACTTGAAAATTACATTCCTCTTTTTGATGCTACTGTTGTTGAAAAAGTTAAAAATGAAGGTGGTTTAATAATTGGAAAAACAGCAATGGACGAGTTTGGGTTTGGAACTTTTTCAGCAAACTGTGCTTATAAAATACCTAAAAATCCCTGGGACTTAAACCGTTCATGCGGAGGAAGTTCAGGTGGTGCAGGATGCATATCTGCTGTTCTTGAAAAGCACATTGCTGTTGCTGAATCAACGGGAGGTTCAATATCAGCACCCGCATCATTTACCGGAACTGTGGGCATAACACCAACATACGGCAGATGTTCCCGTTGGGGTTTGCTGGCTTATGCAAATTCTCTTGACAAGCCCGGAATAATTGCAGGCAATGTAAAAGATGCTGCTCTCGGGTTAAGTATAATTGCAGGGTATGATGAAAAAGATTCAACTTCAATAAATGAAAAAGTTCCTGATTACACAAAATCATGCAGGACAAATCTCAAAGGAATTAAAATAGGAATACCAAAGGAGTACCTTTCAGAAGGAATTGATGAAAAAGTCAAAAGCCATTTTTACAAAGCAGTTGAAACTCTTGAATCTCTCGGTGCAAAGACTGAGAAAGTTTCGCTTCCAATGACAAAATATGCACTCTCTTCATATTACATTATTGCAGTTTCAGAAGCATCAACAAATCTCGCAAAGTACTGCGGTATAAGGTATGGAGCAACCTTGCCCCTTAAAGGAAACTTTGATGAATTTGCTTCAAAAGTAAGGACTAAATATTTTGGAGAAGAAGCAAAAAGAAGAATAATGCTTGGAACATTCACAAGAATGAGCGGATACCGTGATGCATATTACTTGAAAGCAATGAAAATCAGGCAGATGATAATTGATGATTTCAAAAAAGCATTTAAGAAAGTTGATGTTTTGGCATCTCCGACAATGCCGGTTATTGCTCCGCGTTTTGATGAAATATCAAAACTTACTCCTTTACAGAATTGGGCAATGGATATTCTTACAGTTGCACCCAATCTTGCAGGGATACCTATGATTTCAGTGCCATGCGGTTTTGCTGATAATATGCCTGTTGGACTTCATATTATAGGAAATCATCTTGATGAATCAAAGCTCATCCATACAGCGTATGCTTATGAACAAAAAGCAAATTTAAACAGGGGGGCGGAAATATGACAATGATAGGACTTGAAATTCATGTACAGCTTGCAACAAAGAGCAAGATGTTCTGCAGATGTCCTACTGGATATGATGAATCAAAGCCGAATACAGCAACATGCAGCATATGTCTTGGTTTGCCCGGCTCGCTTCCTGTTTTTAATAAAAAAGTTTTGGATTATGCAGTAAAGCTTTCAATGGCTCTTAACTGCACTTTCCCTAAAGAAACTTATTTTTCAAGAAAAATTTATTTTTATCCAGACATGGGAAAAAACTTCCAGATTACACAGAATGAATCTCCTCTTTCAAGAAATGGATATATTGAAATTGACTTAAATGGAAAGAAAAAGAAAATAAGAATAAGGAGAGTTCATATGGAAGAAGACCCTGCTAAATTAATTCATATTGGTAAAATAACAGATGCTAAATACACTCTAATGGATTACAACCGCTCAGGCATGCCTTTATGCGAAATAGTCACTGAACCGGATATGGAGTCCCCTGAAGAAGCAAGAATTTTTATGAACAAGCTGAATTCAATACTACAGCATCTAGGTATTTTTAATCCTGATTTCTGCACAATCAAAGCTGATGCAAATGTTTCCATTGAAGGCGGGGAAAGGGTTGAAGTAAAAAATATTTCCGGTTTCAAGTCAATTGAAGCTGCTTTAAAATACGAAATTGAAAGACAGAATAAAGAGATGAAATCAAGCGGTAAAATTGAGAGAGAAACAAGACATTTTGAAACTGAAACAGGAACAACACACACTTTAAGAAAAAAAGAAGCTGAAGCAGATTACGGTTATATCTTTGAACCTGATTTGCCTGTAATAACTCTTGAAACAGATTATCTTGCTAAGATGAGAGATGTTCTTCCTGAACTTCCTGATGCAAGAGCCAAAAGAATACATGAACAGTATAAGCTTGATAAATCAGTTGCTGATACAATTGTTCTTGACAAGCATCTTGCTGATTTCTTTGAAGAATGTGCAAAGAAAATAAAGAATTATGAACTGCTTGCAAACTGGGTTTTAGGGGATTTGCTTAAATGCATTAATTATAATAGTATCACAATAAATGATGTTTCAAAGAACGGGTTTATGGAATTAATGGAATTTATAGAAAAAGAGAAAATATCCCCAAGACAGGCAAAAGAAGTAATCAAAGTTTTTGTTGAAAAAGGAACTTCACCAAAAGAAATTGTAAAAAAAATGGGTGGTGAAGCAATTACAAATGACAAGGAAATCGAAGCAGTTGTGAAAAAAGTCCTTGAAAAAAACAAAAAAGCAGTTGATGATTATGAAAGGGGAAATGAAAATTCCTTTAACTTTTTATTTGGACAGGTTATGAGAGAAACAAAATCAAGAGCTCATCCAGATATAGTCAGAAGAGTTCTTAAGAAACTGCTTTAACTAATTCTATATCTTAAAAATCCTGCAATCCCACCAAATCCGTGGAGTTTCTTTCCTGCATCATGGCTTGTTGATATTATTACAATCTGCCCCTTCTGAATTTCAACACTTTCAATTATTGGCTCAACTTCTGATTTCTTTTCCTGTATTAATTTATCAGTAACTAATAATTCCCTTACAGCACCAAGTTCTGTTGCCTGCTTAACTTCATCAAAACCATAGATTATAAGTCCATTTTTAGCAAGTTCTTCAATGAATTGTTCAACTTTTTTAGTTTCTCTTGCAATCCTGTTTTCCTCAATTATTTTTTCAACTTTTTTATTTCTTATTAATTCATTAATCCCAGTTATATCAATTGTAGATATCTGAACAGGAATAAGCATGTTGATTAAATTGTTATTTTTCCCGTGAATTTCTGTGAAATTATCCAAATCAAACTGGTTTGCTCCAAGAAGTATCTTTTTGACATTATGGACATCTGCAAGCGAAATCAGGTTTTTTCCAAGCTCCTTAATAAACTGTTCTTTTGATTTTTGGTATTCATTCATTACTTCTTTCCTCTTGCCTGGGATAGTCAGGGTATAATCCCCAAGCATCTGCACTCCATAATCCCTTAAAACCCCAAAATTTGCCTTTCCAATCTCAAACACACATATAAGAAGTTTTGCTCTTGAACTTGATTTTACTGCTTCTTTAATCCTGTCAATCTCGTATTTTTTCCACTTGTCTTTTTTAATCTCAACAATAGTTCCAGAGTCTATTTCAAAAGAGTGGTGTGTTCTTGAAACTTCCTCAGGACCTTCAATTATTCTGCCCAAAGCCCTCAATGTGCTGGAACTTTCATGAAGTTCTGCTTTTTCAACCTCAATTTTCAGGAATACTGTTTTCTTTTCTGATTTATCGCCAAATTTAATCCTTCTTGTTGTTTTTCCTGATATTATGTCCCCTTTGGATATAACATGGTATAAATGCCATAAATCATCATAAGAGCTGACTCTAACCTTGACTTCACCTGTTTTAGCATTTTGTTTTAATATTATCATAATAATAACAATCTAAACAGTTGTTTTTATATATTTGGCTGTTCAGGTTTTTATTATGGAAATCTTCAAGAGGTATGATGTAAGGGGAGTTTACCCTGAGGAAATAAATGAAAATATTGCTGAAAAGCTTGGTAAAGCGCTTGGAAAATATCTTGAAAATGAAGGAAAAATTGTAGTTGGGCAGGATTCAAGAACATCAAGCAATGTTCTTTATAAGGCATTTATTGAAGGAGCTGTATGTTCGGGAATTAATGTTATTGAAATCGGCTTGACTCCAACACCGCTTATCGCATTTGCAACAAAATTTTTTAATGCAGATGCAGGTGTTCAGGTTACTGCTTCCCATCTGACAAAAGAACACAATGGGTTTAAGTTCACAAGAAATGATACCACTGGCTTTAACAATGAACAGCTTGATCTGTTAAAAAAATGCTTTTACGCGTCTGATAAAAAGTGCAGAAGAGGAACCATAGAATGGCTTAGGGAAGAAGCGTATGATGCCTATGTTGAGTCTTCATTGAAATCTCTTACAAAAAGATTCAAGCCAAGAGCATTCAGTGACATCTCTCTTATTATTGACAGCGGGCATGGTGCAGGAATTTTAACAACAAAGAGGATGATGGAATGTCTTGGGGTGAGGAATGTCCAAAAAATAAATTACTCTTTGGACGGCTCATTTCCTGGAAGGCAGTCAAACCCTACAAAGTATAATCTTGCAAAGCTTTCAAGAGAAGTGGAGTATGGGAATTATGATTTTGGGATAGCTTATGACTGTGATGCAGACAGATTAAGTGTTATTGATGAAAATGGAAACTTTGTAAATGGGAACAGACTTTTCTGCCTTTTTGCAAAAGAATACCTTAAGAATAGTCCAAAGATAGTTGCTTCAATAGACACTTCAAACGCGCTTTATGATTTTGTTAAAGGAAAAGCAGATTTAATCTATTCAAAAGTCGGGGATATATTTGTGGAAGAGGCAATTAAAAAACATAACGCAGAGTTCGGAGGCGAGCCAAATGGACACTGGATTGATGCAGAACATGTCATATATCCTGATGCTTCTTTTTATGCATGCTTTTTAACATCTATTGTTGAGAAATACAATATGTCTGTTTCAAGCCTTGTCTCAGAAATTCCTAAATATTATTCTTTTTCAAAAACAATAACTTCATGGAATAAGGATGAAGTTATGGAAAAAGTAAAAGGAATTCTTGAAAAAGACAACAAGATTGATTCAACAGACGGACTTAGGATTGCAGATGATGAACATGTATTTCTTTTGAGAAAATCAGGAACAGAGGACATATTAAGATTGTTTATTGAATCTAAATCAAAAGAGAAAACATTTAAAATATGCAATCAATACTTGAATTTAATAAAGAGGTTTAACAAATGAAAGCAGTTGTTCTTGCAGGCGGAAAAGGCGAAAGAATGTACCCAGTAAGTCATACTCAGGCAAAGGAGATGATAAGATTCTGTGGGAAACCACTCATATCCTATCATCTTGACGAACTTAAGGAAGCAGGCATAAAAGAAATTATTCTGGTTATTAATCCTGAGAAAAAAGAAGAAATTGAATCATACTTTAAAAAAAGTTATAACGGCATGAAAGTGAATATTGTTGTTCAGGAAGAGCCCTTTGGTCCTGCTGATGCGATATATCAGACTAAAAAATTCTTCAGCAAAGGGGATTATATGGTTGTGAAATATGGAGACAGCTTCAGCGACATACCTGCATTAAAGCTTTTAATTGAAAATTTCAAAAAATCAAAGGGATGTGACGCTTTTATCACTCTTAAAAAAGTGGAAGATGTTACAAGATACGGCATAGTTAAATTTGACAGCAAAAAAAACATTATTGACATTGTTGAAAAACCTAAATCAGAAAAAGAAGCTCCAAGCAATATGGCTTTTATGGGATGTTTTATTCTTAACAGTGATTTGTTCTTTAAAGCATTCGAAGAAGTTGGTGAAGATGATATTGAAGCAAGAGAAGAAACCCATTGCATGAAATATATTTTCCAGAATTCAAAGAAAGTCGGCTCCTGGATATTTGATGGAAAAAGCATTGATGTAGGACGTCCATGGAATATACTTGAAGCAAATGAATTATTCCTTAAGAAAAACAAAAGGAAAATTGACTCAACAGCAAAAATACATGAAAGTGCAATGATTATTGGGAATGTTCATATTGGAAAAAACACAGTTGTATATGAGAATGCAGTTATAAAAGGGCCCTGCTGGATAGGGGATAACTGCATTATAGGAACAAACACTCTTCTCAGGAACAGCACTCATGTTGATAATGGGGCTGTTGTTGGAAGCTACTGCGAGCTTAAAAATGCATTTTTAATGCAGGACACTGAAATAGGACATTTTTCATATATCGGAGACAGTGTAATAGGAAGAAAATGCAAAATAGGAGCGAGATTTATATCTGCAAACAGGAGATTAGACAGGAAAACAATTAAGATGATAATACAGGGACAGCTGAAGGACACAGGACTTGATTTCTTCGGATGTGTGATGGGAGATAATGTTGCTCTTGGAGTCGGCGTTGTCACTAATCCTGGGAGACTAATAGGACCCAACTGTGTGATCGGGCCGGGCGTTGTTCTCTACAAAAATATACCTAAGGATACTGTTGTTGGCTTAGTTCAGAATCTTGATTTTAGAGAGGTTGAAAAAAATGATAAGGACAATAGTTTTTGACGCAGACAATACTCTTTACAAAAGCAAAGAAGCAGCAACTGTTTCAGACAGCATTGTTTTCAAAGAAATTGCAAAAAAAACAAAAAAATCAGAAAAGGAAATTTATGACATATTCTGGGATAAAATAATTCCTCTTGTAAAAAATATGACAATTCCATATTACAGAAGCAGAAGATATGGCTACAGTCTTTTGCTTAAGGAATTAAAAATATTTGATGCAAACCTTGCTGAGGAATTATATCAGAAGTTTAAGAAAAAAGAGCTTGAAGTTCTGGAGCTTTACACTGAGGTAAAGGAGGTTCTTACTCAGCTAAACGCAGCAGGCTATCGTCTTATTTTGTTCACTGAAGAGGAAAGCGAACTTTTAGATGATAAAATCAAACAGCTAAATTTGGGGGGTTATTTCAGTAAACTAATAACTTCAACAAACATAGGCATGATGAAAGCTGGAGAAGGTGCTTATCAGGAATTAATAAGAAAAACAGGAATTAAGCCTTCTGAGTCAATTATGGTTGGTGATTCAATAAGTAATGACATCCTCCCCGCATCAGAACAGGGTTTTATGACTATTTTAATCGATAGAAAAAATGAAAAACAAAAAGGAAAAGCAGATTATGAAATCAGAAATTTAAGGGAAATTATACAGATTCTTGAAGAGAATTAAAAACATAATATTTATAAACCAAATAAGATAGATAATTTTTCTCCAAAAAGAGGTAAAATCCAATGGAATTACAAGAAATACTTGAACAAGCATTAAACCCAGAAGCAATAATTGAGATAACATCAAAATACTCACCAGAACATTCCTTAATACTTGAAAATAAAGAATCAACAGAAACAGCACAGTTTTCTAGGTTTAGAATACAAAAAATAAATGGAAAAGACTATATAATCTGTCCTATCCCCTTCTTGTTTAATGAAGAAAGAAAAATAGAAACAGGATTTGCAATTGATGTTTCCCAGGATTATTTCATGGTTTATCCATTTATGCAGAATTGGAATGATAAAAAAACACTTATTCTACAAAAACTTCCTCATTGCGTCCATAAAGCAATTAAGTTAGATACTTCAAAAAATGAAATAAGCGAAGAGATAGTACAAACAGCAAATGAAACATCAGCAATACTATTCATTTCAAACATGTTAAATGACTTGTCAGTTGGGATAGAGTCTCCATTAGAATTCTTTGATGATAAGTTATATCAGCAGTTAATCAATAGAATACTTACTGTAAAAGAACCCGGCTGGGAAAATAAAAAAGTCATAGATTTAAGATTTAAACAGATATTGAAACAGTATGAATATACAGAAATGGACCCAGAAAATCCAATGTATGAAAACAACATGCTGAGAAACAATATTTCTCTGTGCAATCTTCTTTTTGGGTGTGAGGATAACTTTCCAAATCAGGGACTTATATCATTTTTACCAAAAGAAGAGAAATGTATTGAACCTTATGTTAACGATTTATACCAACTCCTATTCTCAGGACTACCAGAACATAATATGACAAAAACAATAAAAAATGTTGAAAAACTATGCGAATTCACAAACATACTTCCAAGAAATGAATTAGTTCAGGAAGCATACAGATATATTTTGGAATGTATTAAAGACACTAAATTTCCAAGCTACATACCTATTGCTTTAAGATTAAAACAAGCCACAAACATTCCAGTAGGTATAGAACACAAGGACTTAATTAATATAATATATAATGACCTGATAAGAAATAATAACCTACATAGTGCTGAAAATTTATATGAATTAACAAATATACTCCCAACAGAAAATGTAGATTCAACATATATTTTACTCTTAGCATTAGGAAAAGTAGAGGATGCTCTAAAACTCAAAAAAATAGCAAAAATATCTCCAGGAGTAGAAAGCAATTACTTAATACAATTATCCTACCAAAAATGTTTCTCAAAAGGATGGATTGATTCTGCTGAAAAACTAGAACAATCAACAAACATATTCCCAGATCTAAACACAATGGGACCTGATTTTTTTAATTTAATACAAAAAACATACTTTAAAATATTTACAATAGGCCGTATACTCAACGCTGAAAAACTAGAACAATTAACAAATATTAAACTAAGCTATCTTGTAGCTCAGGACGCATACGATTATACACTATCCAGAGGATGGGTAGAGCATGCTGAAAAAATATACGAATACACTAAAATACCCCCACAGATATCTGTATTGGATAAAGCAATGGAAACTCT